>NZ_WKCD01000106.1:0-16445 GCF_021606625.1 Pseudomonas sp. PA-4-8C | reverse complement strand
CGCTGGCCGAACGCAGGCTTGAATTCGTGGGTAACCCGGCAGGACGCCGGGTTAGCCGCCCCGCGCCATGGATGGCGCGTGGCGGCGGCCCACGGATTCAAGCCTGCGTTCGGGCACACCGAGCCTAAGCGAGGTGCCGAGTGGTGGGGCAAGAGCGCTTTGCTTACTTTCGCGCTTTTCGAAAGTGAGCCGCCGTCAGGGCGGAACCCTAAGTGGCCGTTACCGCAGCAATGGATATGTACACGGCCCAACTGTGTTGACTGTCAGGCCGCCATCGCAGGCAAGTCAGCTCCCACAGTTTGACTGCGGGGTGTCAGGTAGGTATGTGTCGGCTGTCCGGTCGCCACGGGGGCAAGATGCCTTGCCACAGGTGGACTACGGTGCGCTTGGAACATAAAAAAAGGTGCGACCCTCGCGGATCGCACCTTTTTTATTGCCGGCTGGCTATCAGTTGCCCAATGCCTTGGACGCCAACCAGAACAATCCGGCCGAGAGGCCTACGGTCGCTGGCAAGGTCAATACCCAAGCCATCAGGATGGTCTTGACCGTGCCACCTTGCAGGCCGCTCTTGTTGGCAACCATCGTGCCCGCCACGCCAGAAGACAGGACGTGAGTGGTGGACACTGGCAGGGCGAAGATATTGGCAAAGCCGATCATGGTGGCCGTGGTGATTTGCGCCGACATGCCCTGGGCATAGGTCATGCCTTGCTTGCCGATCTTCTCACCGATGGTCAGCACCACGCGCTTCCAGCCCACCATGGTGCCCAGGCCCAGGGCCAGTGCGACCGCGAGGATCACCCAGAACGGGGCGTACTCGGTGGTGGCGGTCAGGTCTTTGCGCAGCTTGTCGAGGTCGGACTTCTCACGGGAGTCCAGGCCTGGCAGCTTGCCGACTTTCTTCGCGGTGTCATCCAGGCAAAGCAGGTAGCGACGCACTTCGATGCGGTGGTCGGCCGTCAGCGAGTGGTAGTCCGAGACGCCCTTGAGGGTGCCCAGCAGCGCGTTGATCGTCGGTTCGGTCTGCTGCGGGTTGCAGCGGAACTTGCCCGGCAGGTCATCCTTCACGCTTTTGCCCAGGGCCAGGAACTCACCGAGGGTCTCGTGGTTGCGCTGGTAGAACTGGTTCAGGTGCAGGGTGGCGTCGCGGGTACGTTCGATCTGGTAGGTGGTGCTGCCCAGGTCCAATACGAACTGCGCCGGCACGATGCCGATGAGCACCAGCATGATCAGGCCGATGCCTTTCTGGCCATCGTTGGAGCCGTGCACGAAGCTCACAGCCATGGCCGAAATCACCAGCACCAGGCGGTTCCAGAACGGCGGGTGCTTTTTGTCGTCAAGCTTGCGGCGCTGGTCCGGGGTCTTGTGCATCTTCGACAGCGGGCGCCACCACTTCAGGCCGATCAGCACCAGGGCGGCGACCAGGAAGCCCGCCATCGGCGAGAACACCAGCGACGCGCCGATATCCACGGCCTTCTGCCAGTTCACACCGTCAGCCAGGGGGATGTCGTTGATCAACGCGTTGGCCAGGCCGACACCGAGGATCGAGCCGATCAGGGTGTGGGAACTGGAGGCGGGGATACCGAAGTACCAGGTGCCCAGGTTCCAGGTGATTGCCGCCGCCAACAACGAGAAGACCATTGCCAAGCCATGGCCGGTGTTCACATTGATCAGCAACTCCACCGGCAGCAAGTGCACGATGGCGTAGGCGACACCGACACCACCGAGCAATACGCCGAGGAAATTGAACACCCCGGAGAAGAACACGGTCAAGTGTGGCGGCATGGCTTTGGTATAGATGACTGTGGCCACCGCGTTAGCGGTGTCATGAAAGCCATTGATGAACTCGAAGGCGAGGACAAAGGCCAGGGCGAGCAACAGGCTCACGAGAACCCAAGCATCCAGTCCGCTGAATAAATCGATCATGAAGGTTTTCTGACCCGGTCGTAAGGGGGCGCGATTATGCCAGAAAACATCAGTAATCGATGCATTAGCTGCTCATCGGTAACAATCTTCCTGGAAAAAAATGCGGCAAGACGCACGCATCCCAGGGTTTTCGGGGCTTTGGCAAGTCTTTGATTTATAAAGCGCAGGCCCCAGAAGACGGGCTTTCTTCATGAAAACGCCATGCCTGAAACATTTGTATGAAATTTCGTAGGTGGATGTAGGTTGCTGACCAGCGGACGCTAAAGCAGGTGCCCTCTGCCAGTACTGCACCGGCAGAGACAGCACGACTCTTGAAGCTCGAACCGAAGCGCTTATGGCTCCTCGGTCTTGAGTTCCTGCTCGATCTTTTGGATTTCCTGGGCAAATGCCTGGTCTAGCAGGCTGGCACGTTTACGCCATGGCTTGCGTTCCGGCTCGGGTTGCGCGGCGTAGGTGGTGACTTCCCCGCCGTAGACATCCTTGTAACGTTGCTCCTGGCGCTCAAGTTCCGCGCGCAGTTCATCTTTCGTCACAGTATTACCTAATTGAGTTGAGTTTATTGATTGCGCAGCGTCATGCCTGAAAGTCGTGCTCGGGCGATACCAAATAAAACAGGCGAACCGTTCAAGTTGGTACATGGGCCTGAAGGCCGTTCTTTCAAGCGAGTACTTGTGACCGGCGTTGCCAGCAGCCTGCAATGCCTGGTGAGCTCCACTCCCGATGGTGATACCGGGCTGACCTCTGCACAGGTTGCATTATAGCGGCGCATTTGAATAACACTATCATCATGAAGTTAAAAAGCGTCAACGACATGTCTGGAGTTTGTTACATACCGCCGCGTTATTTGTGAACACCGTCATCTTCATGTCTACATTTGAGTTACACGCACATCTCATGTGGGAGCGGGCTTGCTCGCGAAGGCGGTGCGTCAGTCAACATGTATGTTGCTGGGCGGACCTCTTCGCGAGCAAGCCCGCTCCCACATGAGTTCTGCGTTGATTTCGCTTGATTGATCGGCATTAGGGTAGATGTCTACGCTTTACAGAGGCATCAGGCAAATCTGAAACGTTAGCGGGTGGGGTTGCGCCAAATTGCGATAATCGCATGATCGTCCGATAATCGCCCAATGTTGCCGCCGCTGGCTTGTGCGGTACGGCCGGCACGGCTTGTAATAGCCGCCAACCCTCCCGTGGTGATAACAAGAGAAGGCCCTTTGAAATGAACGATCAATTGCGCAACTCCTTTGCATCAGTGGCGCCGCCGATCGTGGCTTCACCGGCCAAGCGTATCCAGGCATTCACCGGTGATCCGGATTTCATGACGTCCCTGGCCCGTGGCCTGGCCGTGGTGCAGGCGTTCCAGGAGCGCAAGCGTCACCTGACCATCGCCCAGATCAGCCACCGTACCGAAATTCCCCGCGCCGCCGTGCGCCGTTGCCTGCATACCTTGATCAAGCTCGGCTACGCCACCACGGACGGGCGCACCTATTCGTTGTTGCCCAAAGTGCTGACCCTCGGTCATGCCTATCTGTCGTCCACACCGCTGGCTGTCTCGGCCCAGCCTTATCTGGACCGCATGAGCGAGCAACTGCATGAAGCCTGCAACATGGCGACCCTGGAGGGCGATGACATCCTTTATATCGCCCGTTCTGCCACTACCCAGCGCCTGATCTCGGTTGACCTTTCGGTAGGCGGGCGCTTGCCTGCGTATTGCACGTCCATGGGCCGCATTCTGCTGGCCGCCCTCGACGATGCCTCGCTGCAGGATTACCTCGACCATGCCGACCTGCAAACCAAGACCAGCCGCACTCTGACCACGCCGCAAGCGTTATTTGAATGCCTGCAACAGGTGCGTCAGCAGGGCTGGTGCATTGTCGACCAGGAATTGGAGCAGGGCCTGCGTTCCATCGCGGTGCCGGTGTATGACGCGTCCGGCCAGGTGTTGGCCGCGCTGAATGTCAGCACCCACGCCGGGCGGGTCAGCCGCAGCGAGTTGGAGCAGCGCTTTTTGCCGAGCATGCTCAGCGCCAGCCGTGAGCTGAGTGCGCAACTGTTTGCCTAACCTAAGATGTTCGGTGACCGCACAGATCCCGACTGGCTCGATTGACGGTGTTTCCCTTGGCTTATTAATGTGCGGCAGCGCTCTGAGGAGCTGCCCCCTATAAGAATGACGACCTCAGGTTGTCAGCCCGCCATCGGTGTGGAATAAAAATAATGAATCAGCCTTCTGTCGGTACCACCCTGGACGTACAGTCCTTTATCAACGCCCAGCCACTCTCGCGCTATCAGTGGCGCGTGGTGATCCTGTGTTTCCTGATTGTCTTCCTCGACGGCCTCGACACGGCCGCCATGGGCTTTATCGCGCCCGCGCTGTCCCAGGACTGGGGCATCGACCGCGCCAGCCTCGGCCCGGTGATGAGCGCCGCGTTGATCGGCATGGTGTTCGGCGCACTCGGTTCCGGCCCGCTGGCCGACCGCTTTGGCCGCAAAGTCGTGCTGGTCGGCGCGGTGTTGGTGTTTGGTGCGTTCAGCCTGGCGTCGGCCTACAGCACCAATGTCGACCAGTTGCTGGTACTGCGCTTTCTCACCGGCCTGGGCCTGGGCGCCGGCATGCCGAATGCCACCACCTTGCTCTCTGAATACACCCCCGAGCGGCATAAATCCTTGTTGGTGACCAGCATGTTCTGTGGCTTCAACCTGGGCATGGCCGGCGGTGGGTTTATTTCGGCCAAGCTGATCCCCGCGTTCGGCTGGCACAGCCTGTTACTGATCGGCGGCATCCTGCCGTTGATCCTCGCGGTGGTGCTGTTGGTTTGGCTGCCGGAGTCGGCGCGTTACCTGGTGGTGCGCAATCGCGGCACTGACAAGGTGCGCAAGACCCTGGCCCCTATCGAGCCAAGCATCGTCGCCCAGGCCACTCACTTCAGCGTGCCGGAGCAAAAAACCGTCAAGGCCCGCAATGTGTTCGCGGTGATCTTCTCGGGCACCTACAGCGCTGGCACCTTGCTGTTGTGGCTCACGTACTTCATGGGCCTGGTGATTGTTTACCTGCTGACCAGTTGGCTCCCCACCTTGATGCGTGACAGCGGCGCGAGCATGGAGCAGGCCGCGTTTATCGGCGCGTTGTTCCAGTTTGGTGGGGTGCTGAGCGCGGTGGGCGTGGGCTGGGCGATGGACCGGTTCAACCCGCACAAAGTGATCGGCACGTTCTATCTGCTGGCCGGGGTGTTTGCCTACGCGGTGGGGCAGAGCCTGGGCAACATCACGCTGTTGGCCACCCTGGTGCTGGTCGCCGGGATGTGCGTCAACGGTGCGCAATCGGCGATGCCGTCGCTGGCGGCACGTTTCTACCCCACTCAGGGCCGTGCCACCGGGGTGTCGTGGATGCTCGGCATCGGCCGCTTCGGCGCGATCCTGGGGGCGTGGATGGGCGCGACCTTGCTGGGCCTGGGCTGGAACTTCGAGCAGGTGCTCACGGCGCTGGTGATTCCGGCGGCATTGGCCACGGCAGCGGTGGTGATCAAGGGCATGGTCAGCCATGCCGATGCAACCTGAAACCGATCACTATCCCTGTGGGAGCTGGCTTGCCTGCGATAGCGGTGCTGAATTCACTCGCGCCATCGCAGGCAAGCCAGCTCCCACATTGACCCTGTTCTTTGCGATGGTTAGTTAAGCAACAATCGGTTCGATAATCGAACACTCAGTCGATTATCGGATTGTTTGGCCCATTACCCCGGCTTAACCTTCAAGCACTTCGGCGCCACCTCAGCGCCTTTTTCGATCAACACCGGGAGCCCAACCCCATGGCTGAAATCCTCACCCTGCGTGATGCGGTCAAGCGCTTCGTGAACGACGGCGATACCGTCGCCCTCGAAGGCTTCACCCACCTGATCCCTACGGCCGCAGGCCATGAAATCATTCGTCAGGGCAAGAAAGACCTGACACTGGTGCGCATGACGCCTGACCTGATCTACGACCAGTTGATCGGTGCCGGCTGTGCACGCAAGTTGATTTTCTCCTGGGGCGGCAACCCGGGCGTGGGTTCCCTGCATCGCCTGCGTGACGCGGTAGAGAAACAATGGCCGCAAGCGCTGCAGATTGAAGAGCATAGCCACGCCGACCTGGCCAATGCCTACGTCGCCGGTGCCTCGGGCCTGCCGTTCGCGGTGTTGCGTGCTTACGCAGGTTCCGACTTGCCCAAGGTCAACCCGCTGATCAAGACCGTCACCTGCCCCTTCACCGGCGAAGTGCTGGCGGCGGTGCCATCGGTGCGCCCGGACATCACTGTGATTCACGCGCAGAAAGCCGACCGCAAAGGCAACGTGCTGCTCTGGGGCATTCTCGGGGTGCAAAAGGAAGCGGCCCTGGCGGCCAAGCGCTGCATCGTCACCGTCGAGGAAATCGTCGACGACCTGAATGCGCCGATGAACAGCTGCGTGCTGCCGACCTGGGCGCTGACGGCGGTGTGTCATGTACCCGGTGGTGCGCATCCTTCCTATGCGCACGGCTACAACGAGCGGGATAACCGCTTCTATCAGGCGTGGGACCCGATTGCCCGCGACCGTGGGACCTTTACCGCCTGGATCGACGAATACATCCACGGCACTGCCGACTTCAGTGAATTCCAGGCCAAGCTGGCCACCGCGCAGGAGGCTAAGTAATGGCTTACTCCACCAATGAAATGATGACCGTCGCCGCCGCACGCCGCCTCAAGAACGGCTCGGTGTGCTTCGTCGGCATCGGCCTGCCATCGAAGGCCGCCAACCTGGCGCGCCTGACATCGTCGCCGGATGTGGTGCTGATCTACGAGTCGGGCCCGATTGGGGCCAAGCCCAGCGTATTGCCGCTGTCCATCGGTGATGGCGAGCTGGCGGAGACCGCTGACACTGTGGTGCCCACCGGTGAGATCTTTCGCTACTGGCTGCAGGGCGGGCGTATTGATGTGGGTTTTCTCGGCGCGGCTCAGGTCGACCGTTTCGGCAATATCAACACCACCGTGGTCGGTGATTATCACCAGCCCAAAGTGCGTTTGCCGGGTGCCGGTGGCGCGCCGGAAATCGCCGGTTCCGCCAAGAGCGTGCTGATCATCCTGAAGCAGTCGTCCCGTTCGTTTGTCGACAAACTCGATTTCATCACCTCTGTGGGGCACGGCGAAGGTGGCGACTCGCGCAAGCGTCTGGGCCTGCCCGGCGCCGGCCCGGTGGGCATCATTACCGACCTGTGCATCATGGAACCGGAGGAGGGCAGCCATGAGTTCGTGGTCACTGCGCTGCACCCCGGCGTGACCCGCGAGCAAGTGGTCGCCGCCACCGGCTGGGCGATTCGCTTTGCCGACCAGGTGAGCACCACCGCTGAGCCCACCGAGACCGAATTGACCGCCCTGCGTGACCTCGAAGCGCGCACTGCGGCTGCCCACGGCCAAGCACCGGGAGAAGCCTGATGCGCGAGGTTTATATCTGTGATGCCATTCGCACACCTATCGGCCGTTTCGGCGGTGGCCTGTCCACGGTGCGTGCCGACGACCTGGCGGCGCTGCCAATCAAGGCGTTGATCGAGCGCAACCCATCGGTGGACTGGAGCGCCGTAGACGAAGTCTTCCTCGGCTGCGCCAACCAGGCCGGTGAAGATAACCGCAACGTGGCACGCATGGCGTTGCTGCTGGCGGGGCTACCGGAAAGTATTCCTGGTGTGACCCTCAACCGCCTGTGCGCCTCGGGCATGGATGCCATCGGCACCGCCTTTCGTGCGATTGCCAGCGGTGAAATGGAGCTGGCGATTGCCGGTGGCGTCGAATCGATGTCCCGCGCTCCGTTTGTGATGGGCAAGGCCGATGCAGCGTTCTCGCGCAACATGAAGTTGGAAGACACCACCATTGGCTGGCGCTTTATCAACCCGCTGATGAAGGCCCAGTACGGCGTGGATGCCATGCCGCAGACCGCCGATAACGTCGCCGATGACTACCAGATTTCCCGCGCCGACCAGGACGCTTTCGCCCTGCGCAGCCAGCAACGCACCGCCGCCGCCCAGGCCGCCGGGTTCTTTGCCGAGGAAATCGTACCGGTGCGGGTCGCCCATAAAAAAGGCGAAACCCTGGTGGAACACGATGAACACCCACGGGACACCACGTTGGAAGCCCTGGCCAAGCTCAAGCCGGTCAACGGTGCAGACAAGACCGTCACCGCCGGCAACGCTTCGGGGGTCAACGATGGCGCCGCGGCGCTGATCCTCGCCAGCGCCGAGGCCGTCAAGCAACACGGCCTCACCGCCCGCGCCCGAGTACTGGGCATGGCCAGCGCCGGTGTCGCCCCGCGTGTGATGGGCATCGGCCCGGTGCCGGCGGTACGCAAACTGGTGGAGCGCCTAGGGTTGGCGGTCACCGACTTTGACGTCATCGAACTCAACGAAGCCTTCGCCAGCCAAGGCCTGGCGGTGCTGCGCGAGCTGGGTATTGCCGACGATGCGCCCCAGGTCAACCCCAACGGTGGCGCCATTGCCCTCGGCCATCCCCTGGGGATGAGTGGTGCGCGGTTGGTGCTGACGGCCCTGCACCAATTGGAAAAAAACGGCGGCCGCAAAGGCCTGGCGACCATGTGCGTTGGCGTTGGCCAAGGCCTGGCCCTGGCGATTGAACGCGTCTGATAACTAAAAGAGGATTGCTCCATGAGTGACAAGCCCGGTTACCGGCGCCCGCAAGCGGGCACTCAACCTGATTACCTGCACCCGGCCTACCAGTCGACGAACCTGCGTTCGCCGTCCCAGCCTTTGGTGTTCCTGCCCCATTCCTTGTCGGAAATCACCGGCCCGACCATCGGCGCCGAACGTATCAATGACAAGGACAACGACCTGACAGCCCAGCATGACGGCGAGCCGCAAGGCGAGCGCATCATCATTCATGGCCGCGTGCTGGACGAAAACGGCCTGCCAGTGCCGGGCATTCTTGTGGAGATCTGGCAGGCCAATGCCGCCGGCCGCTACAACCACAAGCGTGACCTGCACGATGCGCCGCTGGACCCGAATTTCACCGGCACCGGGCGCACCGTCACCGACGCCGACGGCTGGTACCAGTTCCAGACCATCAAGCCTGGCGCCTACCCGTGGGGCAACCACCACAACGCGTGGCGCCCGGCGCATATCCACTTTTCGCTGTTCGGCCCCAGCGTGCTGACGCGCTTGGTGACGCAAATGTATTTCCCGGGCGATCCGTTGCTGGAATACGACCCGATCTACAACTGCGTGCCGGATACCAGTGCCAAGCAGCGCTTGATCGCCAGTTTCGATCTGGAAAAAACCATTCCTTCCTATGCCCTCGGCTACCGCTGGGACATCGTCCTGCGCGGCCGCGACGCCACGCCGATGGAGAAATGAGATGACACTCAACGCGACCACGTCCCACACCGTCGGGCCGTATTACCACATTGGCCTGACCTGGCTGAACCGTGAAGACCTGACCGTCACTGCCACCCTCGGCGAACGCGTGGCAATCACCGGGCAAGTGGTGGACGGCAACGGTGATGTCGTCAACGACGCCATGCTGGAAGTCTGGCAGGCCAATGCCGCCGGCAAATATGCCCACCCCGAAGACGAGCAGGACAAAGCGCTCGACCCGAACTTCGAAGGCTTCGGCCGCGTGCCGGTGGATGCCCAAGGGCGTTTTCGCTTTACCACCATCAAGCCTGGCAGTGTGCCGGGGCTCAAGGGCACCACCCAGGCGCCGCACTTGGTGGTGCTGGTGTTTGCCCGTGGGTTGGTGAAGCACTTGCTGACGCGGATTTATTTTGACGGTGAGGCCTTGAATGGCGATGACCCGTTGCTGGCGTGTGTACCGGCCGAACGTCGTAGCACCCTGATTGCCAAGGCGGATGCGGCAGGGGTGTATCAGTGGAATGTGATTTTGCAGGGCACAGATAAGGAAACGGTGTTCTTCGACTATTGAGTTGGCTGTAGGGCCCCATTGACGATCGTTCCCACGCTCTGCGTGGTAATGCATCCCGTGACGCTCCGCGTCACCCGCGAACGGCAGGACGCGGAGCGTCCCATGCGGCATTCCCACGCAGAGCGTGGGAACGATCATCCAATGTGGGAGCCGGGCTTGCCCGCGATGAGGCCCTCTCAGGCTCCACCTATCCAAAAGTCTGCTTGCGGAACAGGGTTGTTGCAAAGTATGTCTAGGCTATAACCGTTCCCACTGAGTAAAAAAACATGACAACAAAAACCAGCCACTACACCGGAGAAGAACGCAGCAAACGGATCTTTGCGATTGTCGGTGCGTCCTCCGGCAACCTGGTCGAATGGTTCGACTTCTACGTCTATGCCTTCTGCGCGATTTATTTCGCCCCGGCGTTTTTCCCCTCGGATGACCCTACGGTGCAGTTGCTCAACACCGCCGGTGTGTTTGCCGCCGGGTTCCTGATGCGCCCGATTGGCGGCTGGTTGTTTGGCCGGGTGGCCGACAAGCACGGGCGCAAGAACTCAATGATGATTTCGGTGCTGATGATGTGCGGCGGTTCCCTGGTCATCGCCTTCCTGCCCACCTATAACGACATCGGTGCCTGGGCCCCGGCGTTGCTGTTGGTGGCGCGGCTGTTCCAGGGCTTGTCGGTGGGCGGCGAATACGGCACCACGGCCACCTATATGAGTGAAGTCGCGCTCAAGGGCCAGCGTGGCTTCTTCGCCTCGTTCCAGTACGTGACCCTGATCGGCGGCCAGTTGCTGGCGGTGCTGGTGGTGGTGATCCTGCAACAGGTCCTCACCGAAGAAGAACTGCGCGCCTGGGGCTGGCGCATTCCGTTTGTGATCGGTGCCATAGCTGCCGTGATCTCCCTGCTGCTGCGTCGCACCCTCAAAGAAACCACCAGCAAGGAAATGCGCGAAGACAAGGACGCCGGCAGTATCGTCGCGCTGTTTCGCGACCACGGCAAAGCCTTCATCACGGTGCTGGGCTACACCGCCGGCGGCTCGCTGATTTTCTACACCTTCACCACCTACATGCAGAAGTACCTGGTGAACACCGTGGGCATGCACGCCAAGACCTCGAGCTACATCATGACCGGCGCGCTGTTTCTGTACATGTGCATGCAGCCGTTGTTCGGCATGTTGGCCGACAAGATCGGCCGACGTAATTCGATGCTCTGGTTCGCTGGCCTTGGCACGCTGTTTACCGTGCCAATCCTGCTGACCTTGAAAACCGTGACCAGCCCGTTTCTGGCCTTTGTGCTGATCACCCTGGCCTTGGCGATTGTCAGCTTCTACACCTCCATCAGCGGCCTGGTCAAAGCGGAGATGTTCCCGCCGCAGGTGCGTGCATTGGGCGTGGGCCTGGCGTATGCAGTGGCTAACGCGGTGTTTGGCGGTTCGGCAGAAGTGGTTGCGCTGAGCCTCAAATCCATCGGCATGGAAAACACCTTTTATTGGTACGTCACCGCGATGATGGCGGTGGCCTTCCTGTTCAGCTTGCGCCTGCCGAAACAGGCGGCGTACCTGCATCACGATCTGTAAGGGATGAGTTATGACGTTGCGCACGAGCAACCAACTGTTCGACGCTTATTTCACCGCTGACAGCATGGCCGACGTGTTCTGTGACCAGGGGCGCTTGCAGGGCATGCTGGATTTCGAAGCAGCATTGGCCCGGGCCCAGGCGCGGGTCGGGTTGATTCCCCAGGCCGCCGTCGCACCGATTGCCCAGGCGTGCCTGGCGTCGCTGTATGACGTGGATGCCCTTGGCAGCGCGATTGCCACGGCGGGCAACTCAGCGATTCCATTGGTGAAGGCGTTGGGCAAGTTGATCGCCAGTGAGGACGCCGACGCCGAGCGTTATGTGCACCTGGGCGCAACCAGCCAGGACGTGATGGACACCGGCCTGGTGCTGCAACTGCGCCGTGGCGTGGAACTGATCGAGGCCGACCTGGCTCGCCTGGGTGATGTGTTGGCCGCCCAGGCTCAGCGTTACGCCACCGTGCCTTTAGCCGGGCGCACCTGGTTGCAGCACGCGACGCCGGTCACCCTGGGAATGAAAATCGCCGGTTGGCTGGGCGCGGTGACGCGCAGTCGCCAGCGCCTGGCCGAATTGAAGCCGCGCCTGCTGGTGCTGCAATTTGGCGGCGCATCAGGCACGTTGGCGGCGCTCGGCGAATACGCCATGCCCGTGGCCGAAGCCTTGGCCGCCGAGTTGCAACTGGGCTTGCCGGAACAACCCTGGCACACCCAGCGTGACCGCCTGGTGGAATTTGCCAGCCTGCTTGGCCTGATCGCCGGCAGCCTCGGCAAGTTGGGCCGCGATATCAGCCTGTTGATGCAGACCGAAGCGGCGGAGGTGTTCGAGCCCTCGGCGCCGGGCAAGGGCGGTTCGTCCACCATGCCCCACAAACGCAACCCGGTGGGTGCCGCAGTGTTGATCAGCGCGGCCACCCGCGTACCCGGCCTGGTGGCGACGATGTTCAGCGCCATGCCCCAAGAGCACGAACGCAGCCTGGGCTTGTGGCACGCCGAATGGGAAACCTTGCCAGAGATTTGCCGCTTGGTATCCGGTGCCTTGCATCAGGCAATTCTGGTCAGTGAAGGGTTGGAAGTGAATGCCGAACGCATGGCACAGAACCTCGACCTGACCCAGGGCCTGGTGCTGGCCGAAGCGGTGAGTATCGTGCTCGCCCAACGCTTGGGCCGCGACACCGCGCACCATCTGCTTGAACAGTGCTGCAAACGTGCGGTCGCCGAGCAGCGCCATTTGCGCGCGGTGCTGGCGGATGAGCCGCACGTCACCGCCGAGTTGTCAGCGGCTGAACTGGACCGCCTGCTCGACCCGGCCCACTACCTGGGCCAGGCGTCCACCTGGGTTACGCGTGCAGTGACCGAACATTTTGCTTTGACTGCCTGAGGAGAACGCTGTGGCTTTTGTACAACTCGCCGAGGGCGAACTGCATTACCAACTCGAGGGGCCCGCCGACGCACCGGTATTGGTGCTGTCCAATTCCCTGGGTACCGACCTGCATATGTGGGATATCCAGATTCCGGCCTTCACCGAGCATTTTCGCGTACTGCGCTTCGACACCCGCGGCCACGGCCAATCCTTGGTGACCGAGGGGCCTTACAGCATTGAGCAACTGGGCCAAGACGTGATCGCACTGCTGGATGCGCTGGATATCCAGAAGGCGCATTTTTGCGGGCTGTCCATGGGCGGCTTGATCGGCCAATGGCTGGGCATTCATGCCGGCGAGCGCCTGCAACGGCTAGTGGTGTGTAACACCGCGGCCAAGATCGGCACGCCCGAGGTGTGGAACCCGCGTATCGAAATGGTCCTGCGTGATGGCGCCGCCGCGATGGTGGCGCTGCGTGATGCGTCGATTGCGCGCTGGTTCACCGCAGATTTCGCCGCCGCCCACCCGCACCAGGCCAAGCAGATCACTGACATGCTCGCGGCCACGTCGCCCGAGGGGTATGCCGCCAACTGCGGCGCTGTGCGCGATGCGGATTTTCGTGAGCAATTGTCCTCGATCAAGGTGCCGACCCTGGTGATTGCCGGCACCGAAGACGCAGTGACGCCGCCAGCCGGCGGCCACTTTATCCAGAGCCATGTGCAGGGCGCCGAGTATGCCGAGTTCTATGCGGCGCACCTGTCCAACGTGCAAGCCGGCGCTGCGTTCAGCGACCGGGTTATCAAATTCCTGTTGGCCCGCTGAGGAGCTTTTTGTGGACGAGAAACAACGTTACGCCGAGGGCCTGCAGGTGCGCCGCGAAGTACTGGGCGATGCCCATGTCGACCGCAGCCTCAATGCCCTGACCGAGTTCAACAGCGAGTTCCAGGAAATGATCACCCGCCACGCCTGGGGTGACATTTGGACCCGCCCCGGCCTGCCTCGGCATACCCGCAGCCTGATCACCATCGCGATGCTGATCGGCATGAACCGCAGTGAAGAACTGAAACTGCACCTGCGTGCTGCCGCCAGCAACGGCGTGACCCGCGCCGAGATCAAGGAAGTGCTGATGCAGAGTGCGATCTACTGCGGGATCCCGGCGGCGAATGCGACGTTTCACCTGGCGGAGTCAGTGTGGGATGAGTTGGGTGTGGAGTCTCGCCAACAAGACTGAATATGAAATGCGATCTCCTGTGGGAGCTGGCTTGCCTGCGATTGCGGTGGGCCAGTCAATATTGGGCTGACTGACAGATTGCTATCGCAGGCAAGCCAGCTCCCACAGGGGATCGTCACAGGTTCAGGGCGTTAGTGGGAATCAGCATCCCACAGCCAATTCCACACCCCCGGCAGATGCACCGGCTCGTTCACAGCCTTGACCGTACGTGCCAGCGCTGCACGTTCCAGCGCGGCGTGGTCGGTATAGAACGGCTCTGCCGCTGTCTTCAATCCGTTGACCCGCGCGCTGTCCATCAGGATCTGCAAGTACTCCTGCATATGCCGCGCGGTGTAGCGGTTGATGTCATGGAAGGTCACCACTACCGGAATCACCCCCTCCACTGTCGGTAGTTCACCCAAGGCGATGCGTTCGCGCACCACCGACAGTTGCCGATACAGATTGGCGCGCCGACGCGGGCTGGCGTTGAAGCCCCAGATCTTGCCGTCATTGGCACTCAAGTCCGTCAACAGTACCCGCATGCCGTGGCGTTGGTAGGCGGCGAAGGTGCGCTTGTCGTAGTTCCAGAAGGGCGGGCGTACCAGCACAGGTGGCGCGCCCGTGATGGCGGCAATATCCGCAGCACCTTCGGTAAGGGTGTGTTCCAGGGTGGCGTCGTTGAGCCAGCGATGATTGGTGTGAAACGCCGTGGCGGTGTGGAAGGCCAGGACATGACCGGCGGCGTGTTCACGCTCCATGGTTTTGCGGCCCCGCGCGCTGCCACCGGAGCGAGCGGCTTCGGTCTGCAGGAAGAACACCGCCTTGATCCCCGGCAACACCGGATTGTTGGCCAGGTCCGCCACTACCGAGCGGCTCGGGTTGTTGTAGCCCGAGGCGCTTGGGCCATCATCGAAGGTCAGCAGAAAGCGGATAGGCGCCTGGGTTTTCAGGCGTTGTTCGGTCTGTGGCGTCAGGGCGACGGGCGCGCTGATACAGCCCCCCAGGCTCAAGGCCAGGGCAAACAGTGCGATTGCTGTAGCGAAGGGTTTCATGCCGTGCGGGGCCCGAGTAAAGGCCGCTGCTGGGGGGATCAGCAGCGGCAGGCGCGCACCATACAGTAAGTGCTATGCCGGTTTACAGCAGGCTAATCGGATAGCTGACGATCAACCGGTTCTCATCGAACTCGTTGTTGCTGTAATCCCTGCGCATGCTGGAGTTGCGCCAGCGCACGTTGAGGTTTTTCAGGGTGCCGCTCTGCACCGTATAGCCCACCTCGGTCTCGCGGCCCCATTCCTTGCCGTCGGTGACGGTGCCGGTGTGCACGTTACTGCCGCTGATATAGCGGTTCATCAGGGTCAGGCCCGGTACGCCGAGGGCGGCGAAGTTGTAGTCGTGGCGAACCTGCCAGGATTTTTCCTGTGCGTTGTCATAACTGGAGTTGTAGCTGTCGTTGGCCAGGGTGCCGCCACTGGTGCCGTTGACGCGCATCCAGGCACTGTCGCCGGTGAGTTTTTGCAGGCCGACGTAGAAGGTGTTGCCGCCGTACCTGGCTGAGAACAAACCGGACCAGGTTTTGTTGTCCAGGTCTCCGGCGCGAGCGCTGCCGTCTTCCTTGCCGTAAAAGAAGCCCAGGTTGGCGCCCAGGGTCCAGTCGCCTACGGGCTGGCTGTGGATCAGGTTGACGAACTGCTGGCTGTAGATGTCCTTGAGCTGGGCATTCCACACGCCGACTTGGGTGCGTTTGTCGTTGAATGCGTATTCGGCGCCCTGGAAATTGAAGCGGTCGGAGGTGAAGGCGGTTTTGCCGACCATCGACATGTCGCTCATGCTGCCGTCGTCCCGCGGGCTGTTGGCGCGGAATTGGCCGCCATAGAGGGTCAGGCCGTCGATTTCCTTGGAGGTGATCTGCCCACCACGCAGGGTCTGTGGCAGGGAGCGGCCGTCGTCGGAGCGCAGAATCGGCAGCACCGGCATCCATTCGCCCACCTTCAGCTCAGTCTTGGAAAAGCGCGCCTTGAATGCCACGCCGAGTCGACCAAACTCATCGGCTGGCCGGCCGTCATGGTCCAGCGGCAGCAACTGCGTGCCGCCCGTGCCACGCCCGCCATCGAGCTTGAGCGAGTACAAACCCAGCACGTCCACACCAAAACCGACTGTGCCTTGGGTGAACCCGGACTTGGCGTCGAGGATGAAACTTTGCGTCCACTCCTGCGCGCCACCCTGGGCCTTGGTCGGGTTGGTGAAGTTGCGGTTGAAGAAGAAGTTACGCAGGTTGAGGTTGGCGCTGGCGTCTTCGAAAAAGCCGTGCTCCTGGGCGAAAACGGGCAGGGCAGAACTGGCGACAGCAGCCGCCAGCAACAGCTGGCGCGGTTGGAAAGTGCTCATGGTGTGGACCTGTTGTTATTGGGTTTATGCAGGTGGCGGCCATGGTGCGTGGCGGTGCGGGGGCGATGAAAGTGGGGG
>NZ_WKCD01000105.1:0-16707 GCF_021606625.1 Pseudomonas sp. PA-4-8C | reverse complement strand
GCCCCGGTTGCGCCACCACCCATTCCAGATGCCCATCGCCGTTAAGATCCGCCAGCGCCTGGCGCGTGGCCTGGGTGCTATCAGCGAGGGGAATGCGTGGCAACGCCTGCCAGGGCCCATACGCCAGCGCATTGCTGTCAGCTGGGCCGGGGGCCCTCAGCGGCTCGCGGTAGTACCAGCTTTTATCGATGCGGTGCAGGATGCCCGGCAAGCCGTCGCGGTACAGGTCGACCAGCTGGTAATGCTGCCCGTCGTTGATGCCCGCCATGGCGTCGAACGTTTCGTAGTGCGCGGTTTCCAGTGTCGGCCCGAAGACGCTGTAGGCCAGTTCCAAGGGCGGCCAGGCACTGGCGGTGCCTTGGGCGTCATAGGCCTGGTTGTGCACGGCGAACAGGCAACTGCCGATGGCGTGGCGATCGGTGTACTCCAGCAACATGCGCCGCGTCAGCACCGGCTCGGCGCCCAGGCTCGGCTCATCGGGGAAGTAATGAAACATCAGCACTTGTTGGCACAGCCGCCGGGTGCCGAGCTCAAAGCCATAGGCATAACTGCTGATCGGGTCGTTGCGGACCGGCCAGGCGTGTTGTTCGGCATAGGTCGGCACTTGGCTCAGGCCAGTGTGGCGTTCGCCATAATCCAGCAGCAGTTCGAAGTGCCATTGCTTGTCAGCGAGGGCGTCCGCGCGCCACAGCGCCAGGTGCTCAAGGGGCTTGAGGTTGCCATAGCACACCCGCGCCAGATAACGCTGGGCGCGATAGTCCCTGGCGGCGCTTGGCGGCTGGTCGTCGCGTTTGTAGTGGTAATAGATCTGCTCACCCAGCGGGTTGAAGCTTTCCTGCAACAGCCATTGGGCTACACGTGGGCTGTTGTTCGGGTCCGCACAGCGCGCGATCTGCGTCTTGCCGAACAGGTGCACGCAGCCGTCCGCACCCTGAACCAGCCAGAATCCGGCCTTGTCGCTGGGGGTGGACCAATGCTCGATACGGTCGAAGTGCGCTTCTATCACCGGAAAATAGCGCACCACCCGGTGGGGTTCATCCAGGGCCAGGCCGTTATAGTGGTCCCAGGTTGTGGCCCGAATTGCGCCGTCGGCATCACGCTCAGGGATCATGTCGATGCCTTGGGGGCTGGTGAAACGGTCGTCATCACCGTAGGCCGGTACGCCTTTGCGGGTATCACGGCTGATGGCGCCTGCCGACACCCCCCAGCCGAGTCCGAAGGGCCCATTGCCCTGGGAACTGCGATAACCCAGGCTCAATGCAGGCGTGAAGCCTCGGCCGGGCGAAATCGGCAAGGGCACCTCCAGGCACGCTTCGCCCCGCGCGCCCACGGCGCCCCATTGCGCGCTGGGGCCCTGGATGGCGCCACCGCCCTTGGGCAGCGCAGGAATCTTCGGTTCCAGGAGGTCGGGCGGCTGCACGCTCATCGTTGACCTCCGGTGTTTTTAGCGGTGTAGCGCAGGTGCACGATGATATCGGTGAGGGATTCGAGCAGGCCGTTTTGCCGGGTGTGGTTGGGAAAGGTCAGTTGCCAGGTGGAGATGGCCCCGGTGTATTCGAACGGCAGGTAACGCTCGTCACTGTCGAAGTTCAAGGTGAACAATCCGCTGTCGTTGAGCCCGCTGGACAGGGCGATTTGCTGCTTGGCGCGCAGGTCTTTTTTTACCGCAGCTTCGGTGTGTTTGGCCGCAGGGGTGAGGTGCGTGGTGTTGGTGGTCTGGGTGAGGATGGCCTTGATATCTTCATAAGGCCCCAGCGTGGCAGGCAGGGACACGCTGAGGTGCTTGATGCGCCGCAGATAGTGGCCGGGGTAATCGTCGTCGAACAGCTTGAGGGTCAGTTCAAAGGTCATGGTGCCAGTTTTCACCAGGTCAGCTTTAAGCGTGGCCCAGGGCTTGTCGCGCGTCGCCACAGGGTCTTTGCTGTGCAGATGGCGCAACGACACGGTTTTAGTGATCTCCAGCAAACGCTCGTTGTGGGTGAGGTAGGCGCTGCTCATGCTCAGCAGGTTGTGCTTGAGCGCTTCGCCGGCACTCAAACCTCGGTATTGATGGGTCCAGGGCTGGGTTTGAATGAAGTGCTTGTCCCACTGCGCGCGCTCTTCCTGCCAGCAGGCTTCGGCCGCCAGGCACAGTGACAGCGTCGAGTCATAGGCCTGGTAGTAGAAGGTCGACAACTGGCCGTTGAGCCATTGATACAGCTGGGCGTTGGTGAAGCGTTTGCCGAGTTGGTCGTACAGGGTGCGTGCTTGGGTGAAGCTGGCCTGGGCCAGGCCCAGTTGCAAGCGGGTATGGGCTTGCTGCTCGGTGTATGCCTGCAGTTGGGCGTCGACCTGGGCCAGCTCAAGGCGTGCCTGTTCCAGCGAATGGGCCCACTCGGCGGCGCGCCTTGCAAACAGGTCGGTGCGGTCCAAGTGGGCAGCGTTGGCACGCTTTTCATTGGCAATGCCTTGGGACGCCGCGTGCAGGGCGTGAAAAGCGCCCTCGTAGCGCACGCCGCCGTTGGAGGTGCCAAAAATATTCGGTATCAGCATCGCCAGCCCCGCGCCGGCTTGTGCCACGGCGGCGGCGGTGTCCCAGCGCGCACTGTCCTGATACTCCTGGGTGGCCTGGGCCTCGGCCGGGCTGATGCCACGCTTGAGTTGCTGTTCGAAGAACGCCACCCGCGCTTCGACCATACGGCGTCCTGCCAGCAGCGCCTCCTTGTTCCGCGCATCGAACTGCACGGCCTGGGCTTGTTGCTCGACAGCCAGCCTGGCCAAGTCCCAGGCTTGCTGTTGCTGGGTTTCCAGGTACTGGGCCTGCTCTTTGCGTTCGAACAACGATAACAAGGTCGTGCCCAATTGGATCAGGTTATCGACCGCCTGCAAGGCATGCCCCAGCAGCACCTGAAAGCGATAGTGCGCGGCCTGGGCGGTGAGCAGCGACGGGCGCAGGCTGACGCCGACAGCGCCTTGCTGGTACGCAGCGAGCAGCGTTTGCGGCGTCAGGGCCGTGGCGTACAGCGGCAGGCTCAAGGGTTTGCCGGTCAGGTCCAGGTGATGGCGCAGGTTGTGCAGGCGAGCTTCGATTTTGTCCCAACGCAGCAGCAAATCAGGGCTCAGGGACCGACACAGCCGCGAGGCACCCGCAGGCACTGTCGTGCTGTCGAGCGTGGAAGGGTCTTGCAGTGTGTCCAGGGTGGTGGTTGCCCAGGGATCGACCGGGTTGAGCGGCGGTCTTGGCCCGAGCAAGCCCTTGGCGCGGATGTACCACAACTTGGCGTCGGCCAGGCCGTCACGGGTCATTTGCCGGTAGGCCGCGTCCCCGCGATTGAGCAGGATGTCGACGTACAACAGGTACAGCGCCTGACGAAAATGTACCGCACTGCTTTTTGCCAATGGGTGCGACAGGGATGAAGCGTCGTGGCGTTGTGGCGCACTGGTAAGCAGCGCAGGCAGGCGCCAGAAGTCGGATGGGTGCGCGGGATCGAACACGTAGCGTATCCACGTTTCGGCCTCGGCGTATTGCTGTTCCTGGTTCAGGCGTTGTGCCAACAGCCAGGGCAGGTAAAGAAACAACTCCCAGTAATAGGTGCCATGGGGTCCCTGGAAGTCCAGTGGGCTGGGCTTTTCCTCGCCTGGCAATGGCGGCTCGCGCCAGGCATCCGGCGCCAATGCAAACAGCTCATGCAAACCTGTGCCGGCGGTTTTTGCCAGCAGCCCGGCCACGCAGGTGTTGGTGCGTATGGGCGGCCGTTTGTTTTCAGGCGTGTCGAGGGATTCGATAGCAGACCCGTTGAAGTCGATGAACTCTGCCGCGCCATAGGGTGGAGTCGCGAGGCGCTGGATAAACGGAGCCAGCGGAATGATGGGCGCGCTGTTATCAGGCGGCAGGGTGAAGGTCGCAGTTTTCAGCCCGTAGCCCAGAATGATGGGGTCGGGGTAATGCACATCGCTTTCCAGCAGCAACACGCCGTGAATCAGCGTCAATGTGGAGGCCGGTGTTTTAGCGAGGTCCTCGTCATAAGGCTGCAAGGTCTGGGGGGAGAGTTCGATCTGCGACTCAAGCGTGTGCGTCTTGGAGAGTTCAGTGAACGTATCGCGCAGGGTGCGCCGAGAGGCGTCTGCCAGGCCAATGAGTACCGTGTTATTGCGGTGTGGGCTTTCCGGTAAAACGGTATTCGCCTGTTTCGGATACATCAACACGGGTTTGTACAGGCGTTGTTTCTGCTGGACCTGAACCTTATCCAACTCTAAGTCGTATGCATGAGTCTCTGACTTTCCCTGAATGTTAAAGAACGCCAGCGTGACGGTATAGGTGGCGTCCTGCGTATTGAAAAAATAGTCGAAGGCCTCTTGGCGAATGCGTTTTGCGCTCAGATTAAAGGTTGTGCTTTTCGGGTTTTCTTCATCTTTACCAATCTGCGGCAGGGTAAAGGTCGCCGCCTGATTCTTTTCATCCTTTATAAACTGGGCATAGCTGACCCCGGTCTCATTGCACTTGAGGGTTAAGTCGATGCGCACGTTGGAGAAGGTGACCAGCTTGGCGCCTTCCAGAAAAATCTCCGAGGTGGGGCCTAACGCCAGCGTGTCGTCCTGGGCAGGCCCGCTGCTGCTGAGGATGATGGTCAAATTGACCAGCGCATCTGCCTTCCTGAACCTGACGGTGCGGTGTGGCTCGAAGCGTTTATCCAGGCGGGTGGTGACTTCCCGTACCGAGGTCGTTCGGGTTTACTTGATATCGGTGTTGGCCGACAGGCTGCGAATGTACTGCTGGCTTCCTCCGTAGTTCCAGCCGTTGGTAGTCGCATGGGGCGTACCGTTGGTCAGCGATTGAACTGCGACCTGGACCGTTTCGGGCGCCCTGAATTGAAACCTGGACCTGTTGTGGTGCCCGAACAGGGCCAGGTACCGCCCGGCCAGTTCCGATTCTTTATGCCAGGAGAACATCCGTCGGGTGCTGCCCAGGGTTTCAAGCCAATGGACGTTGAAGTGTTGATCCAGCCGTACCGCATGAAAGAAGTGCCGATGCAGGCCGTTGTGCGAGGAAGCCGTTTGATGGTTCGGCTGCGCGCTCAGGCCCAAGAACAGTGCCGGCGGTTGGCTTTTTGAGTCGAGTACGGCGATGGACGCGGTGGCACTCATCAGGTCTTCCGCGCTCAGGTCGTCAAGGCCCTGGGCCAGGCTGTATTCCTGGATGCACGCCTGTGGCACGTGCCAACTGTCATCCAGTTTTTTATAGGAGAAGTACAAGCGAAACTGCAGGTAGGTGGTCTTTATCCGAGTTTCCAGCCGCTGCTGGTAGTCCTTCTTCGATTCAACATCGCCGCGCCCAATCGGGGTGATGTCCCTTGACGACGTCGGGTTAATGCATTGGGCCCACACCACGAAGAGGCGCCCGTTGAACACCACTGGACGAATCGTCTGTTCGGGGACGTTATCGTCAATCGACAGCGGGATCTTTTGCCACGCGGACCAGGCTGTCGGGGTGGCTGCGGCGCTCGTGGCCATCTCCAGTGTGCGCCAGTAATAGGTGTTATCCGAACTGGACTTGCCGGTGAAGTAATAAGTGCTGCTGGCGAAGCTGTCTTTATCGCCGTCGATATAACCATTAAGGGTCTTGATGTTGGCAAGTGCTTCGAAGCGGCTGAGGTAACTGTGGGCGGCTGCCTGCAACGGCGCAGGCTCGATGCGAAATTGGTTGAGCTGGTTCTCCAGTTGCCTGAAGTTGTCGCTTTTGTCATGGCGCAATGTGGGGCTCAGGTAGGTGGCCGGGTAATGCTGAAGTTGCTGGTGGGCACGCCACAGTGAATAGGACAGCAACTGGTCTCGCCACTGGGTTTGCTCGTCAGCACTCATGCCCTGTTCGTCGTAGCCAGGCTCCAGGCCCAGGTAAATGCCGGTGATGTACTGCTGCAGGCTGGCAATGGCGCTGGCGACACGGGTGGTGGGTACCGTATGGCTGACCTGGGGGTCGAGCAGCCAATAGGCATAGACATCGTCGACGGACTTGACCGTATCGGCCACTGCCTTGTCTTCAGGCAGCACGCTGTTGAGGTAGAACCCCAGCATCGCGTCGCGCAGGTGTTCGTTGAGGTGTTGGGTGAGGGTGTCAGACATGGTCATTCCTTGAACCAGGCGTAATACAACGGGGTTAGGGTGCTGTGGCGCTCAACGCCGAGCCAACGTATTGCCAGTCTTCATTCATCAAGGTGGCATGCAGGTCGGCCGCCTTGAGCAAGGCGCTGGCGGAGAGGCCGGTGAGCCTGACGGCTTCATGGCAACGCAGGAGCCAGTCCAGGTCGGCCAGGGTCTTCACCTGTTTGGCAGGCAGGTATTCAACGAGCAGGTTGATTTCATCCACATCCCACTTGAGCAACGCGGCCAGTTGCGCGGTGCACGCCCCTTCGTCAGCCACGGCGGAGCCTTCAACGGAGGGTGAATTGGCGCACTGCAAATAGGCGAGCACGCTGTCTTGGGCCAGCCCGTAGGTGTTGAGGCAGTGGGCAAAGCGTTGCAGCAGGTACAGCGTGTTCAGCGTCAGTTTGAGCAGCGAGTTCGCTGTGTAGTCTGTACTCAGCCAGTGTGGATGAAACACGAAGGCCTGCAACGCCTCACGGCTCACCGCGAGCCCCAAGGACACTTCGGCATCCGGCAGGCTCAGCAACACATTTTTGTGCAGCTCCGTGGTGGAGTCGGCTGTGGCCGTGCGGGCAATGTGCCGAACCACGAGTTTGCGCCATTGCAGGTACGCGTCCGGGTCGCCGGCAAGGTGCGCGGGGGCATTGAGCAGCGTGTCGATTTTTTCTTTCAGCGGCTGCATTTGTTGGTAGAACGCGCCCAGCTTCTTGGTCACTGCTTGTTTGGCGTCGTCGCACAGAACCGCGTTGCGTTCGGCGTCCAGGCTCAGGGTCTGGGCTTCGATAAGTTGCACAAGCCCATTGGGCAGTTCTTTGGGCGGCGCGGGCTTGAGCTGCGGTTGGCTGTGCAGCAGCCCTTGTACGATGAGGGCATGCCAGGCAATGGGCGCGGCCTTGGTATCGGCCTCGGGTTGGGGCAACGACAGGTCAGCGAGGTCTTCCTGCGCCAGCAGGCCATGCCGGGTCAGTTCGATCAACTCATCGAGTTGGGTGATGTACGTTTGCACGTGGGGCGGTGGGGATTGGGGATCCAATAGCAATTGGCGGCGAAGCTGATCAACCGTTTGCCCCGTGTCGTTGAGCCAGGTGACCAGCCAGTCCATTTGCATCAGTACATCGAGCAGGTCGGCAGGGGCATTGACGCCCGAGCGACGCAGGCTCGGGTTGACCAGTTGGGCGGTGTAATCCTTACCGCCCAGCAGCGCCGCCACCTGGTAGCTGTCGAGCACTGACAGCCCGAACAACTGCGCGATCCGGGCTTGGCGATACAGCGCGCTATAAAACGTCAGTGTCGGGCAAGAGGCGGGTAGATGCAGGCGGGCCTGCTTGATCAGCCAGTGCAGCGAGTCCGGGGTATCGCTCAGGTGCAGGCCGGCGCAGAGCGGGTGGCGCAGGGTTGTGGGGATTTCCTCTTTCAACGCCAGGGTTGGCCTGTCCAGCGTCAATGCCTGGCCTGACAACGGGCCGGGGTTGAACAACTCGTCGTACAGCGACAGGCGAGTGCGGGGTGCCCACACCGGTATCTCATCCAGCACGGCCGCAAAGGCTTGCAATGACAGGCCGTAACGGCGCTCCAGATAGCGATAGACGCCCAGTGCCCGTAGGGTGTTGTCGTTGGCGGGCCGCGTCGGGTCACCCTCGTGTTCACGGCGCACGACGCTCGTTAACAGAGCGTCGAGCGCGTCAAAGGGCAACTGCGTCCAGCGTTGCAGGCGGACCATTCGGTGCAGGCGCTGGTAACGTTCCCGTGAGGTATTGTGCAGGCGGGCGCCACCCTTGTCCTGCACGGCGATCGACAGGGGCGACTGGGACGCGCCGGCCTCGGTGATCGGCCCGTTCACGTACGCGGCACCGTTGTGCAGGCGCAGCTTGGCCGGCGGCGTTGGCAGGGCGCTTGCCAAGACGTGGCCCGACAGCACCGGCACATACTTCCCACAGGCCAGTAGCGCTTCGGTTTGATCGGCGGTGAGTCCGGTTTTTTGCAACCAGTGGGCCAACGCCTCAAGGGGCTGCTCCTGGGTACCATAGTGCTGGGCGAAAAAATCCTTTATCTGTACGTGCTCCGTGCTTTTTATAAAGGGTTCCGTCAATAACACCTGCTGGGCAGGGCTCAGCCCGGACAGCAAACGTTGCGCTTCATAGGCCTCGTGCCTGACCACGCCGTAAGTGTTTTGCGCACGCTGGCTGGTGGGCAGCTTGAGGCTGATGCGGTAACTGAGTTCGCCCAACTGTGGCTTGCCGCCGGACAAACCGAGCCAGCACTGGCGATGCGCACGTTCGAACGGCAGCACGAAGGGGAACCGTTGCTTGCCAAGCACCTCATCAAGGGAACGGCCGCGGTATTCACGGCGGGTTTGTTTGAGGTGAGCGTCGATCTGGCGCGACAGGGTTTCGTTGATCATCGAGAGTTGAGGAATCACAGCGCTGAGGCTACGTTCGTCCAGGGGCAGTGTCTTGAGTTCGGGGCGACGCTGGTCGAGGGTGACCTTGGGCTGTTTGCCTTTACCGCTTTTTTCCAGCGCTTGGGCAAACAGGTATAACGCCTTCAGGTAGGCGATCGGGGAGTCGATTGCCGCCATGGAGGAGGCCGAACACAGCAGGTGCCAGTCCTCTTTGAACAGGTGGGTATAGGTGGGGGAACGCGCGTCCATTGTGATGAATCTCCTGAAAGCCCGCGGCCACTGCCGAGGGCCATGGCACGCTAGCATGGGGCGCCAGGCCGGCTCGGTCGGCCGGATCGCTGAGTGAGCGAGGAGAAATCATCGGTCTAGATCGATAGCGCGACAGTGCCTGTGGGTCACTGTCGCGCGAACCTTGCGGTGAGGAGGTAGCCGTTACGCGGCCAGCGGTTTTTTCGCCATGGCTTTTTTGTGCGCGGCCTTCATCGCTTCCATCTCGGCCCCCAGCTCTTCGAGCAGCGCTTTACCCAGCAGTTTCTTGGCCTGAGGGAACATCTCGGTTTCTTCTTCTTCGATATGGTGCTCAAGCAACTCCTTGACCACTTTGACGCGACCGGAAAACTCGGTGGACGAGGGGTCGGTTTTTTTCAAGTCCGGCAGTACCAGCGAGTCGACGGTGCGGTGCTCTTCCTTGGCTTCGTGGTACATGATGTCCTGTTCCTTGCCCCCGGCTTTTCTGAACGCGGGGTAGAGGATCTCTTCTTCGAGTTGGGTATGCAGGGTGATCTCCATTTCGAGTTTGGCCAACAACTCGGTACGCTTTTTTACCCCGCGTTCAGTGGATTCGCTTAACTGGGTCAGCAGGGTCTTGACGCGTTCATGGTCGGCTTTGAGCAGGTCGATGGCGTTCATAGGTAACCTCACGGGGGGATGCGGGCGTGTCGAAGTGCGCGCCTCGTGGTGAGGAAGGTTGCATCAGGCGTACCAACTTTTATTGTTAAAAATTATCTTATAAATCAGTTGGTTGTGTTTTGCTGTGTGCTTGGAGATCGTGCAGCTTGCATGGTCGGGCCGCGTTGAGATTGCACAACGCACAACAGGTTGCTGACGCTCCAGCGCAACGGGCGGCCATAAAGTGTGGCCAGGAAAATTCTAATGGAACCCTTGGGGCATCTGCTTGACCTAACGCTTAGACTTCAGGAGGTGAATCATGCAAATTGAATATATCTGGATCGTATTGGCGGTGGTTCTGCTGCTCTTGGAACTCTGGGCGATCAATATCGTTTTGCGCAGCACTGGCGGATGGGAGACCAAGGGGTTGTGGGTGGTGGTGCTGGTGTTCGTGCCGCTGCTGGGGTTGATTGCGTGGGCAATGTTCGGGCCCAAGCGTGAGATGGCACAGCAGCGTAAAAGCTGAAGCGGTGAGTGATAAAAAACAGGCGCCCATCGGGCGCCTGTTTTCATTGCGGTCAACCGATCAGCCGCCGACGGCCTTGGCAATCGCCTCATTGAACGCCGGTAGATCGTCCGGCGTGCGCGAGGTGATCAAGGTCCAGCCATTGGCCTGGCACTCTTTAACCTCGGCATCCACCACGCCGGCAGCGCCGGCGTTTTCAAGGTCGATGCGCACGCTTTTATAGGCAGTCAGGGTTTTGCCCTTGACCACGCCAGCGTCGATCAGGGTCCATGGCCCGTGACAGATTGCCGCGATGGTCTTGCCGGCCTGCACGAACTCATTGATCAAGCGCAACGCGGCGGCATCCTGGCGCAGCGTATCGGCATTGACCGTGCCGCCCGGGATGACCAGCGCATCGAAGTCGGCGCTGACAACATCCGACAGTTGCACGTCGGATTCCACGGTCTGGTCTTTTTCCGTGTCGCCGACAAATGTCTGGGTAGTGCCCCCTTTGCTGGAGGCGTGCGTCACGGTCGCGCCGTAGCCACGCAGCGTCTCCAGCGGCTTGAGCAGTTCGTCGCGCTCGATACCGGTGTTGGAGGTGATGACGAGGATGTGCTTGCCGTTGAGTTGCGAGCTCATGGTCGAGTGTCTCCTGGGGTCATGGATCGATTAATGGGCGTATTTGGTTTGCAGTTCCTTGGCCATTTTCAGGTGGGCTTCAAGGGTGGGCAGGGTCTTGGTGGCGAAGGCTTTCAGCTCGGGATTGTCCGAGGAGGCCGCTTCTTTCTTGAACAGTTCGACGGTTTTTTCATGGGCCGCCACCTGGTTGTTGGCGTAGGCCTTGTCGAAGGATTCATCGCGCATTTCCAGGATGGCTTTTTTCGCCTTGTCGGTGAGCGCAGCGTCATCAGGTACTTCGATATCGAGTTTTTTCGCCAGGGCCATCAGTTCCTGATTGGCTTTGGTGTGGTCGGTGACCATATGCTCGGCGAAGGTTTTTACGTCCGCCGAGCTGCTTTTTTCCAGGGCCAGCTTGCCCGCTTCCACCTCGGTGATACCGCCCTGTGCGGCGTTGTCGACAAAGTCGTTGGAGGTCGCCGCCATTGCGGTGGACATCGAGCCAGCAATCAGCATGAAGGTAAGGCCCATCGGTTTCATCAGTCGAGTTTTCATGGTGTCTCTCCTTGGAAATGGCGGGATGCCGTTACCTGACTGTTGAATCGAGAGGTGGGTAAAAGGTTTAAATTTTTTTGCGCTTTTTTGCCCAGTGGTGAGGCAAGGCAATTGACTTGAACCAATCCGGATTCGCAGGGTTCTGCTGCACAGGGCCGTCATCTCAGCGGCCCGCCATTGCCAGGAGGATTGCACTACCGATAAAACCCCCGACCCCATCAGCTCTGAAGACGCGCAAAAAGGTAATGCCGAGGCCACCAAAGGGCAGACGCTTGAACCAGCCAATCCCAAGACCGAAACCATCGACAAAGTCGTGACGCCGACCTCGATCAAGGACATTGAACGGCAAACGGATGCAATCAATGAGAAGCTCAACAACGGGCGTTGAACCTGCTGAGTTGATCGGTGGCGAGGGCGCTTGCTCCCGTGGCGGCCTGAAAGCTGCCACTGCTGCTTTTTTATAAATAAATATAATAATTAGCTTAGATTAAAATGTGCTTTTTATTATTTATGACCATCCCCTAGTCTTGCTTGGAGTCCCTTTAGGCCATCCAGGAAGATTTGCCATGAGCAGCGTCACGCCGATTTCCAGTGTCTTGAGCAATGTGCGCCAGCGGGTCACACCGCAAGAGTGGGAGGTGCGGGTCAAGCTGGCCGCAGCCTACCGACTGGCGGCGTTGTACAAGTGGACTGATCATATCTACACGCATTTCTCGGCCCGGGTGCCAGGGCCCGAGGCGCATTTCCTGATCAATGCTTTTGGGCTGTTGTTCGACGAAATCAGCGCCTCCAACCTGGTCAAAGTGGATCTGGACGGCACTATCGTCGCTGACCCCACCGGCCTGGGCATCAACTACGCCGGCTATGTGATCCATAGCGCCATCCACGGCGCGCGCCATGACTTGCAAGCGGTGCTACACACCCACACCCGCGACGGTATAGCGGTGTCGGCCCAGAAGCAGGGGTTGTTGCCGATCTCACAGCACTCTATCGCGTTCTCGGGTCGTGTGGCTTACCACGGCTACGAGGGCGTGGCCCTGGACCTGGATGAGCGTGAACGGCTGGTGGCGGATCTGGGCGACAAGAGTGTGATGATCCTGCGTAACCACGGCTTGTTGACGGGCGGCGTCAGCGTCGAGCACGCCTTCCAGCAACTGCAAAGCCTGGAGCGAGCGTGCAACATCCAGATCGCCGCACAGGCGGCGGGGAATGCCGAGTTGATCTTCCCACCGGCAGAGGTGGTGACAAAGGTTGAACAGCAAGCCAAGGTATTCAGCAATGGCGAAGGACCGGGCGTGGCGCGGCATTGGAATGCGCTGGTGCGCCAGCTTGAGCGTACCGATACCGACTACAAGAACTGAGTCGCTTATGGATGGTTCCCACGCTCGCGTGGGAACCATCGTTGTTCTGTACTATCAAGCCACTTGTTGAGCCCGTTCCCGTTCGGCGACCAGCTGACGAGTGAGGGGAATCAATATCTTGCCGTAGTCAATCGCATCATTGAGCGGGTCAAACCCACGAATCAGGAACGTGGTAATCCCCAGGTCGTAATAGTCCAACAGCGCCTCTGCAACTTGTTCCGGCGTGCCCACCAATGCTGTGGAGTTGCCTTGCGCTCCGAGCAACCCGGCAATCGCGGTCCACAAGCGTTTATCCAACCGTGAACCTTGCGCCGCCGCCGCCAGCAAGCGTCGCGAGCCTTCATTTGGCGGTTCGCGGCGTACAAACCCCGCCTTTTCGGCCAATGCCGTGGCTTGCTGCAAGATTTGCTCGGCACGCTGCCACGCCAATTCTTCAGTCGCGGCGAGGATCGGTCGCAACGACAAACTGAAGCGAATCGTACGCCCATGCCTGGCCGCTTCGGCGCGCACCTGGGTCACCACCTCGCGCACCTGCTCATAGGTTTCGCCCCACAGCGCATAGACATCCGCGTGCTTGCCGGCCACCGCAATCGCCGCCGCTGAAGAACCGCCGAAATACAGCGGGATATGCGGCTGTTGTGGCGACTTCACCGTGGAGTGGGCGCCTTCCACCTGATAATAAGTGCCGGTGAAGTCGAACGGCTGCTCACGGGTCCATTCCTGACGCACGACGCTCAAGTACTCATCGGTGCGCGCGTAGCGTTCGTCCTTGCCGATATGGCTACCGTCGGCGCGCAGTTCGCGGTCGTCGCCACCGGTGATGATGTGCACGGCGGTACGACCACCGTTGAACACATCCAGGGTGGCGAACTGGCGTGCAGCCAAGGTGGGTTGGACAAAACCTGGGCGATGGGCGATCAGAAACTGCAACTGGGTAGTGACGCTGGCGGCATGGGCCGCGATCAGCGTGCTGTCCGGGCTGTTGGAATGGAATGCCACCAGTGCGCGGTCGAACCCCGCCGCTTCGTGGGCGCGCGCCACGGTTTCGACGTAATCCGGTTGCAGGGTAGGGCCGCTGCGCGGGTGGATTTCCGAGGCGTGGTGGCCGCCGATATAGCCAATGAATTCAATGCTCATGGTCAGGTCCTTGTCGAGGTGGGTAAACAAGCCTCCACCGGGCAAGGGGTCGGTTCGTAGGGGGAAAATAGAGGGCACGGGCACGGCTGTAAAATGCCGATTGGTTCTAACCTAATTATTAAAATAAAAAATCATGAGTCTCTTCCTTTATCAGTAAATTGCATTTAGTCAATAACCTCGCGCATCGCAATGCTGGGTTGTGCTGCCTGGCTCGGCGCACCCGTTCGGTCCGCCAGGTAACGCGCCGGCGGTTGGCCCATGGCCTTGCGGAACATGGTGATAAACCCGCTGGCATTTTCATAACCCAGGTCCAGCGCCACGCTCTGCACACTCTCGCCGTTGGCCAGGCGCTGCAGTGAAAGGATTACATGCAACTGCCGGCGCCAGCGACCGAAGCTCAGGCCGATCTCTTCCAGCAACAGGCGGGTCATGCTGCGTTCGCTCATGCCGATGCGCACGGCCCATTCGCCCAAGGTGGATTTGTCGCCGGGGTTGGCCAATAGGATGTTGGCCAGCCGATGCAAGCGCGGGTCTTGGGGCATCGGCAGATGCAGGGCTTCGATGGGGGCCTGGGCCAACTCATCGAGTAATGTCGCCACCAGCCGGCCCTGGGCGCCGTCTTCGTCGTAGAGCTGCGGGAAACTCACCGCCTTGCCGATCAACTCATGCAGCAATGGCGACACCGACAGTGTGCAGCATTGCCGGGGCAGGGCGCGGGCGGCGTCCGGGTTGATCAACAGGCAATACACGTCCGCTTCGCCAGCGCCACGGGCCGCGTGGGTCACCCCGCCGGGAATCCACAACGCGCATTGCGGCGGCACGATCCAGATACCCGCCTCGATCACACAATGCACCACGCCGCGCAAGGTGTAGATCAACTGCCCGTGTTGATGGTGGTGAGGGGTATGTTCCCAGCGCTCGGAGGTACTCGAGGCGCCCACGGCCACTATCGAGCGAGGGATGGCGGCGGCGTCGCGAACCCGGCAGGGGTCGTACAGGTCGAGGCGGTGATGAACCATGGTGGGAACTGCCTTGGCTGGATTGCGAAACATTCTGGCTATTCTGTGCAATGCTGTCCAGCGACCTGCGCTCTATGATGAGAACCAATCTCATCCAAGGAGCTTAGCCATGCGACTCGACAGTTCGACTTTCCCCGTGGTGAAAATCTTTTTCGACGCGCCTAACGACGGCGGGCCGGAAGATGCCTTACTGACCTTCGAACATTTGTTGGCCCGTGAGCAGCCCTTCTTGCTGCTGCACGAAAAAACCGTGGATGAAAACAATCACGAACACGCCCACGAAGAGCGCAAGCGCGCCTCTATCTGGATGAAGAAAAACAAAGCAGCCTTGCGCGCCTACGTCAAAGGCATGATCCAGGTGGAGCCCAGCGCCGCCAAGCGCCTGGCTCTCAAGCCCTTCGCCGTGACGTTCGGCAAGGCCTGGGGCTACCCGCTGCTGGTGGTGGAATCCAAGGACCGCGCCTGGGCGCTGGCCCAGGACGTGCTGGACACAGAAGTGTCGGATGTGGCGCATTTCTAAGCCTGGCCAAAGCTCGACAGCGTCCACAATTGAACTACCTTGATTGACGAGCCTTCCCACTCGGTAATCAAGCATGCGCACTTTATGGACGCGGTATCTGGCGTTGCTGGAAAACGACCTGAGCACGCAGATTTTTGACAACGTCAAGAACCTGTTGGTCTGCGCGCTGTTGTTTGCGGCGGGGACCAACGCGCTGGTGGGGCCGCACGATTTGCTGATCGGTCTGTTTGCTTCCAGCGTCGCGGGGTGGGGCTTGATTGTGCTGTCGACGCTGCTGATGTTGTTGAACGTCAGCGACGGCATTCGCCGGCTGGCCAAGTTGCGTTATCACTTGGCGTTGCAACTGTTATTGATCCTGATCTACGTGGTGGTTGCCGAGCGGGTGGTAGAGATTGTGTGGGTGTTGCGCGCCCACTGAAGTATCCTCCGCGCCTCGTTTATCACTGATTCAAACAAAGATGACAGGACAAGCTATGCAGGCGCTGCTGGAGTCGATCCTCGACGAAGTGCGCCCCTTGATCGGCCTCGGCAAAGTTGCCGATTACATTCCCGCGCTGGCCGACGTGCCCGCCCACCAACTCGGCATCGCGGTCTACGGCAACGACGGCGCGGCTTACTGCGCCGGTGATGCCGATACGCTGTTTTCGGTGCAGAGCATTTCCAAGGTCTTCAGCCTGGTGCAGGCCATCGACCATGGTGGCGAAACCATCTGGGAACGCCTGGGCCACGAGCCCTCGGGGCAGCCGTTCAACTCCATGGTGCAGCTGGAATTCGAACGTGGCCGCCCGCGCAACCCCTTTATCAACGCTGGCGCGCTGGTGATCTGCGACATCAACCAGTCACGCTTCGCCGTGCCGATTCTGTCGATGCGCGACTTTGTACGGCGGCTGTCGGGCAACCCGCAAATCCTGGTCAATAGTGTTGTGGCCGAGTCGGAAGCCCAGCATGGTGCGCGCAATGCGGCCATGGCCTACTTGATGAAGTCGTTCGGCAACTTTCATAACGATGTGGACGCGGTGCTGCACAGCTACTTCAACTATTGCGCCTTGCAGATGAGCTGCCTGGACCTGGCCCGAGCGTTCAGCTTTCTGGCCAACGAAGGCGTGAGTGCCCACAGTGGCGAGCAGGTGCTGACGGCGCGCCAGACCAAGCAAGTGAACTCGATCATGGCCACCAGCGGGCTGTATGACGAGGCGGGCAATTTTGCCTACCGCGTGGGCCTGCCGGGCAAGAGCGGGGTCGGCGGCGGGATCGTCGCGGTAGTGCCGGGGCAGTTTACGGTGTGCGTGTGGTCGCCGGAGTTGAACGCGGCGGGCAACTCGCTGGCGGGGATGAAGGCGTTGGAGTTGTTGAGTGAGCGGATTGGGTGGTCGGTGTTTTGAACTCGGTCCCCCTGTGGGAGCTGGCTTGCCTGCGATAGCGGTTTTTCAGTACCGGATGTGCTGGCTGACACAGCGTCATCGCAGGCAAGCCAGCTCCCACAATTTGATCTTTATTGTTCTTTGAACTGTAGGAGCGGCACGATCATCAGGTCAAGTGGCTGGGTGGGAGTCATCCAGTGCCTTGTCCACGAGCAACTG
>NZ_WKCD01000104.1:0-16835 GCF_021606625.1 Pseudomonas sp. PA-4-8C | reverse complement strand
CACTTGGGTAGTGGTATTGGGCTGTTCGACGGCGGTGCTGTATTGCACATAGACATTGGCGGACGGGATGAACTGATAGGTCAGGCCCACCCGGCCCGTTACCGGTTCCCAACTGCGCTTGAAGTGCCGTGGGTTGGTGGCGGTGAGGGTGCGGTGGTTGGTCACGTCCAGGTCGATGGCGTCATAGCGTAGGCCGGTCAGCAGCGAGAGCTTGTCTGTCAATCCAAGACGGTTTTCCACGAACAGCGCCTTGGTGGTCACCTGGTTGGTTTTGTCCTTGACGAAACCTGGCTGGGTACCGGGAATATCATAGAAGTGCCCTGGGTCGTAGTGGTTCGGGTCCACGCTACTTTTGCCCGTCACGTTCAAGGGGCTGTTGGTGGTGCTGTTGACCTTGTACTCAAAACCGCCCGACCAGGTGGTAGCAAGGCCGAACACCCTCGTGTCATGGCGCAGTTCGAACTGGTTGCCGTTCTGCTCGCCCTGATGCCGCACCTGATAGGCCGTTGAGCGGTTCACCGCGCTGTTGTCGGCGTTGTACTGGTAGGTCTCCAGGTTGCGATAGTCGCGCTGGCTGTCGAGGTGATAGAGGGTATTTTTCAGTGTGGTGCTGTCGTTGATCCGGTAGTCGATGATCGACCGTGCCCAGATCGTGCGTTGCTCATAACGACCGTCGGCAACGTTGTAGTTATTGAAGCGGTTGTGCTTGTCGATCTTCAGTTCACCGGCCTTGGGGTTGAGCACCGGCGTGCCCCAGTACGGGCTGTCTTCATGTTCGTCCTGATACTCAAGCGCCAGGGTGTGGGACAGGTTCGGGGTGAGGTCGCTGAGCAGGGAGAATGCGACGCTCCAGGCATCGCGCTGATCGCGGTCGATGTAGCTGTGGTTGGTGTTGCGGCTCACGTCCAGGCGGGCGTAATGCTGTACGTCGGCGCCGGGTTCGGTCAGCGCATGGTTGAGGCCGAACGCCATGCCGGCGGTGTCGTAGCTGCCATAGCTCAGTTGGCCTTCGACGGCCTGTTCCTCGCGGGTTGCCAGCTTGGTCACGTAGTTCAACGAGCCACCCACGGAGCCTGCGCCGTTGATCAAGGAGGAGGGGCCGCCCACCAGTTCGACGCGGTCGTAGATCCACGCATCCACCGGCCGCGCCAGGCCCGTGGCGACATTGATGCCGTTGAACATCTGGGTGATCTGGCTGCTGCTAAACCCCCGGTACGAGACAAAGCCGCCAAAACCGGGCGGGGCGCTGGCGTTGACACCGGGCAGGGTATTGGCCGCATCGCGGAAGGTCTTGGCGCCGTGGCGCTCGATATCGTTGCGGTTGGCGATGGCCACTGACGCCGGGGTTTCCCGCACGCTCAGGCCCAGGCGCGAGGCCATGCCGCTGGGTTGGTCCAGGGCCAGGCCCGGCTCGGCACTTTGCTCGCCATCAATGGTGGTCGGCGCCAGTTCAAGGGCTGAGGCGCAAACAGGCAGGCAGCCGAACAGGCCCGCCAACAGGGGTAAATGTTTCATGGTTGAATCCTGAAAACTTGGCTCGAAAACAACGCACAGCTACCCGTAGTCCTTACGGCAACGGGGCGATGCAGATCAGAAAGCGCAGGGATCAGGCGACGGCAGGTGGCGCGCGGGGATTAGCCGCAGGCCAGGTGAAGCGGGCGGGAATGTCAGCAGCAAGCACCACCGCAGCAGGCGGCGCATGGGGGTGTGGCAGCACCGCCACGTTCAGGTGGGAATTGAGCGCCGGGCCCATGCCGCCGGTAGAGCACAGCGGGCAACCAAATGCCTTGGATAGCGTGGGCAGGTTTTCGTCTGTCGAGTTGCTGGGCAGCGGCGCCTGGGTACGTGGGTCGAGCGTACAGAACTGGCCGCTGATGCCGTTGAGCTGCATCCCCACCATCTGCCCATGACCAATGCTGCAGGCGAACACATTGAACAGGACGCAGCAGTAAAGCATCCAGGCAATGAGTGAGCGGTCGGCACGGGCGAGTTTCATGGGGTGGCACTTTATCATCAGCGACCGACGAAATGCCTGCAAAAAATCTCAGGGCGACTATCCTCATTCGCACATTTTTGTGGAGCGCCGACCATGAGCTTTGTCATTGCGCGATGGATCGTCGGGGTATTTACCTTCATCAGCATGGTGCATTTGTATTGGGCTGCGGGTGGCAAGCTCGGCAGCCTGGCCGCTATCCCGCAACTGCCCGGAGAGTTCGCCAGCGGGCCGAGGCCGGCGTTCAAACCGTCGGCGCTGGGCACTTTTCTGGTGGCGATGGGGCTGGTGGCGATTGCCTTGCTTGTGTGCCTGCGCGCCGGGTTGTATTTCTCGCCGGTGTCCCACGGGGCGTTGCAGTGGGGCATCAGCGCGATTGCCGTGCTGATGTTTGCCCGGGCGATCGGGGATTCGGAGCTGGTGGGGTTTTTCAAGAAGGTCGGCGGGTCGAAGTTTGCTCGCCTGGATACGTATTTTTACTCCCCGTTGTGCCTGGTGTTGGGCGCAGGCTTGTTGGTAGTCGCCTGGACCTGACTGTAGGAGCGAGCTCGCTCGCGAAAAACGTCAACGATGACGCGTTCTTCCTGAATAAGCGCGGCGCTTGTGAGTTTTTCGCGAGCAAGCTCGCTCCTACCTGTTTAGCCCTCCAGATATTTCTCAGACAAAACACACCCCCGGTTTTATAGCGCTTGACCTTCCCAGTATGGCAAGCCGGATAAAAACCCCAAGTGTCGATTTGTCTTGAAAATTCCAAGGAGGGTGAACGATGTACACCAAACCAGTAAGCCTGATTGCCGGCGCGTTGGCCGTAGCGTTAACGCTGGGCGGATGCTCGGACAAGGCGCCGCCAGCCGCAGCCGCTCAGCCACCTGGTGTGCCGGTGGCCCAGGTGGTGGCGCGGGCGGTGACGCCGTTTGTGGAGTACACCGGTTCATTGACCGCCATCGACCAGGTTCAATTGCGCCCGCGAGTCAGTGGCTATCTGCAAAGTGTCAGCGTGCCCGAAGGCCAGTTCGTGGCCAAGGGCAGCCCGTTGTTTGTGATCGATCCGCGCATGTTCCAGGCGGCAGTGAACGCCGCCAAGGCGCGCTTGCGCGAGGCCGAGGCCAATGCATCACTGGCCCAGGCCGAGCATGGCCGCGCCGAGCAGTTGTTTGCCAAGAAGGTGGTGGCGCGTGATCGCCTCGACACCGCCGTTGCTTCGCTGAATGCCGGCAGGGCCCAGGTGGAAGCCGCCAGGGCGGCGCTAGACACGGCCCAACTGGACCTGAGTTACACCCGCGTAACCGCGCCTATCAGCGGGCGCATCGACCGCGCACTGGTGACGCAAGGCAACTATGTCACCCGTGGGGAAACACCCCTGACCACAATTGTCTCCATCGACCCCTTGCATGTGTATTTCGATGTGGATGAACGCACCTACCTGCATTCGCTGGCCGCGACGCGGCAGCATGCCGGGTCCAAGGGTGAACAAGCCGCCAAGGTCATGGTGGCAATGCTCAATGACACCACCTATGCACGGGCCGGGCGCGTGGACTTTCTGGCCAACTCGGCCGACCGCAAGACCGGCACCGTGCGCGTGCGTGCGGTGGTGGCGAACCCGGATGGACGCTTGACGCCGGGGCTGTTCGCCAAGGTCAAGCTGGATACCGGCGCGGCGCAACCCCGGGTGTTGATTGCCGACCATTCCATCGGCACCGACCAAGGCCGCCGTTATGTGCTGGTAGTGGGTGAGGGTGACAAGACCGAATACCGCCCGGTCGAACTGGGCCCGGTGGTCGACGGCCTGCGGGTCATCGAACAGGGCCTGCAACCGGGCGAGCGCATTGTCGTCAAAGGCCTGGTGCGGCCGGGCATGCAGGTAACACCACTGGCCGCCAGCATCGAGGGCAAGCCGCTTGAGGCGCCGCTGGCGGTGGGGGGCGTGCAATGAGCTTCCCACGCTTTTTCATCGACCGACCGATATTCGCCATCGTCCTCTCGGTGTTGATGATGATCGGCGGCATCGTGGCCTTCTTCCATTTGCCGTTGAGCGAATACCCCGCCGTCACGCCGCCCACGGTGCAAGTGACTGCGTCGTATCCGGGGGCCAACCCGCAGGTAATTGCCGAGACAGTGGCAGCGCCGCTGGAACAGGTGATCACCGGGGTCGAGGGCATGCTTTACATGACCTCGCAGTCGGCCACCGACGGCCGCATGATCCTGACCGCGACCTTCGCCCAGGGCACCAACGCGGATATGGCCCAGATCCAGGTGCAGAACCGTGTGTCGCGGGCTTTGCCGCGCTTGCCCGAAGAGGTGCAGCGCCTGGGCGTGGTCACGCAGAAAACCTCGCCGGACATCCTCATGGTGGTGCACCTGCTGTCCCCGGACCAACGTTATGACCCGCTCTACATCTCCAACTATGCCTACCTGCAGGTGCGCGATGAGTTGTCGCGGCTGCCGGGGATCAACGATGTGCTGGTGTGGGGCGCGGGTGAATACAGCATGCGCCTGTGGCTCGACCCGGACCTGATCGCCGCCCGTGGCTTGACCGCCGGCGATGTGATTGGCGCCGTGCGCGAGCAGAACGTGCAAGTGGCGGCGGGCTCGGTCGGCCAGTCGCCGGATTCCACTGCGGCCTTTCAGGTCACGGTCAATACCCTGGGGCGCTTGACGGACGAAGAGCAGTTTGGCGACATCATCATTCGCACCGGCGATAACGGTCAGGTCACGCGTTTGCGCGATGTGGCCCGTATCGAGATGGGCGCCGATGCCTACGCGCTGCGCAGCCTGTTGGACGGCGAGCCGGCGGTGGCCTTGCAGATCATCCAGAGCCCTGGGGCCAACGCCCTCGATGTGGCGCAGTCGGTGCGCGACACCATGCAGCGCCTGCAGGCCAACTTCCCGGAAGGGCTGGTGTCGCGGATTGCCTACGACCCCACCGTGTTTGTGCGCGCTTCGCTGGAGTCGGTGGCCATCACGCTGATGGAAGCGATCCTGTTGGTGGTGATTGTGGTGGTGGTGTTCCTGCGCAACTGGCGCGCGTCGCTGATCCCCTTGATGGCCGTGCCGGTGTCGATCATCGGCACCTTCGCGGTCATGCACCTGATGGGCTTCTCCCTCAACACCTTGTCGCTGTTCGGCCTGGTGCTGTCGATTGGCATCGTGGTCGACGATGCCATCGTGGTGGTCGAGAACGTCGAGCGGCATATCGAGAACGGCGAGGAGCCGATGCAAGCTGCACGACGGGCCATGGGCGAGGTCACCGGCCCTATCATTGCGATCACCTCGGTGCTGGCGGCCGTGTTCATTCCCACCGCGTTTCTCAGCGGCCTGCAAGGCGAGTTCTATCGGCAGTTTGCGCTGACCATCGCGATTTCCACCATCCTCTCGGCGGTCAACTCGTTAACCCTCAGCCCGGCGCTGGCCGGCCTGTTGTTGCGGCCGCGGCATGCCGCCGTGGCGCCCGACCCGCGTAGCCTGCGCGGTCGCGCCACGCGGCTGCTGGAGGTACTGGGCCGGCCGTTCAAGCGTGCGCCGCAAGCCTATGGCAACACCGTGCGCAAGGTTGTCGGCCGCCGCGGCGTGGCGCTGTTGGCCTACGGCGGCTTGCTGGCGTTGACCTGGTTTGGGTTCAACGCGGTACCGGCCGGCTTCGTGCCGATGCAAGACAAATACTATCTGGTCGGCATCGCCCAACTGCCGAACGCGGCCTCGTTGGAGCGTACCGATGCGGTGGTGCGGCAAATGTCGAAAATCGCCCTGGATGAACCGGGGGTCGAGAGTGTGGTGGCGTTCCCGGGGCTGTCGGTCAACGGTTTCGTCAACGTCCCGAATGCGGCGGTAATGTTCGTCATGCTTGATCCGTTCAAGGAGCGCACCTCGCCGGATATGGCAGCGGTCGCCATCGCCGGGCGCCTGCAAGCCAAGTTTGCGAGCATCCCCGACGGCTTCCTCGGCGTATTCCCACCGCCGCCGGTACCGGGGCTCGGGGTGACCGGGGGCTTCAAGCTGCAGGTCGAAGACCGTGGCGGCGTCGGGCTTGAGGCGTTGGTGCAGCAGACCCAAATGCTGATGACCAAAGCCACTGAGTCAGGCCAGGTGGCCGGGTTGATGACCAGCCTGGACGTCAACGCGCCGCAACTGAATGTCGACATCGACCGCACCCAGGTCAAGAGCCAGGGCGTGCGCCTGGCGGATGTGTTCGAGTCGCTGCAGGTCTACCTGGGGTCGCTGTATGTCAACGACTTCAACCGGTTTGGCCGCACCTACAAAGTCACGGCACAGGCCGATGCAGACCACCGCATGCAGGCCGAAGCCATCGGCCGTCTGCAGGTGCGCAATGCCGCCGGCGACATGCTGCCGTTGTCGGCATTTGTCACGGTCACGCCGAGCTCCGGGCCTGACCGGGTGATTCACTACAACGGCTATCCGTCGGCGGATATCTCTGGCGGCGCGATGCCAGGGGTCAGCTCGGGGCAGGCGGTTGCGCTTATGGAACGCTTGGCCCAGGAGGTACTGCCCGAGGGCGTGACCTATGAATGGACAGACCTGACCTACCAGCAAAAACTTGCCGGGTCATCGGCCCTGTTTATTTTCCCGCTGTGTGTGTTGCTGGCGTATCTGATCCTCGCCGCGCAGTACAACAGTTGGCTGCTGCCGTTGGCGGTGTTGCTGATCGTGCCCATGTGCCTGCTCAGCGCAATCCTCGGCGTGTGGCTGGTGGACGGCGACAACAACGTGTTCGTGCAGATCGGGTTGGTGGTGCTGGTGGGCCTGGCGGCGAAGAACGCCATCCTGATTGTCGAGTTTGCCCGCAGCCTCGAAGCCGAAGGCGCCAGCCCCTTGGAAGCGGTGATCCACGCGTGTCAGTTGCGCCTGCGGCCTATTTTGATGACGTCTCTGGCGTTCATCGCCGGCGTGGTGCCGCTGGTGTTTGCCAGTGGCGCCGGTGCCGAGATGCGCCATGCCATGGGGGTTGCGGTGTTTGCCGGGATGTTGGGCGTGACGCTGTTCGGCCTGTTCCTGACGCCGGTGTTCTATGTGGTGATGCGCAGCCTGGCGCTGCGCGTGGAGCGCCAGGGGGCGAGCCCTAAGGTGCAGCTAAAGGAGAGCGCATCATGAAACAGGCGTATCCAGCTTTTGTGTTGTCGTTGACCCTGCTGGCTGGTTGCGGTTCGGTGGGGCCGGACTATTCCGCGCCGGTGCTGCCCGCTGCGCAACGGGCGACGAGCTTTGGCGCGCCCATTGCCGGGCTTGGTCCGGGCGAGGTGGAGGTGCAGTGGTGGCAGGTGTTTGATGAGCCGGCACTGAGCCAATTGATCCAGCAGGCACTGGCGGCCAACCACGACATCGGCATCGCCGCCGCACGCCTGGACGAAGCCAAGGCGCTGCTGCGTGAAAGCCGCCAAGGCTTCCTGCCCAGCGGCGGCGCCGCCCTGGGCTACGAGCATCGCAAGCGCAGCGAGGTCCAGACCCCGTTCGGCGAGCAGCGCTCCATTGAAACCACCCGCGCGGCGGTGGATGCGGCCTGGGAAATCGACTTGTTTGGCCGCGTGCGTCGCTCGGTGGAGGCGGCCCAGGCCCAGGCGGGGTCGCGTCAGGCGTTATTGCGCAACGTGCAAGCGAGCGTCGCGGCGACTGTCGCGGCCACCTGGTTTGACCTGCAAGGCATCGAAGCCGAGCAGGCCGTGGTTGCGGATATCAGCCAGAGCCAGCGCGACAGCCTGGGCCTGGTGGGGCAGATGGTCAGCGTCGGCGCCGCCACCGAATTCGACCGGCTGCGCGCCGAGGCCTTGTTGCGCAATGTGGAGGCGGTAGCGCCTGACCTGGAGCGACGTCGCGCCAGGGCAACCAACGCGCTGGCGGTGCTGCTGGGGCAAGCGCCTCAAGGGTTCAAGCCACCGCAGGCCCGGCCTGGGCGTGAAACCTTGAACCTGCGCACGCTGCAGGTGGGAGACCCAGCTGGCTTGCTGGCGCGCCGCGCCGACATCGCCGCGGCCGAACGCACGCTGGCGGCCGCGACCGCGCAGATCGGCGTGGAAACCGCTGGTTTGTATCCGGACATTCAGGTGCAGGGCTCCATCGGTTTGCTGGCCGGAAGCCTCAGCGCCCTGGGCGATGCGGGCATGCAGTCGAACTTTATCGCGCCGGTGATTCGCTGGTCGCTGCTGGACACCGGGCGCGTACGTGCGCGGATTGCCGCCAGCGAGGCGCGCACCCAGGCGGCCTTGATCGCTTATGACCAGACCGTGTTGCGGGCCCTGCAGGAAACCGATGATGCGTTCCAGGCCAACCGCACGGCCGGCAACACCCTGGGCTTGCGGCTGCTGGAGGCGGCCGCCAATCGTGAGGCCGCCAGCTTTGCGCGCGAGCGGTTTGCGCAAGGCGAGGGTGTGTACCTGGATGTGCTTGAGGCCGAACGTGCCGACTTCACCAGCCGCCGCGCATTGACCGCGGCGCGCACGGAGCAGCGCTTGGCGGTGGTGGGGATCTATAAGGCGCTGGGGGGCGGCTGGGAGATCTGTGAGCGGGCGGGGCAGGCGTGTAGCGGGGCTGCTGCTGTGTTGCGGTAACGGCCAGGTATCACACAGCGATCAAATGACGGTGGGCCTGTGGGAGCGGGCTTGCTCGCGAAGGCGGTTTGTCAGTCACTGGATCTGCGACTGAACCACCGCTTTCGCAGGCAAGCTAGCTCCCACATTGGTTACGTATTGCCCACAAAATCAGCGCCTGGCACAGACCTTGTGTGCGCCCGATGTCAGCCTGACAGCCGAACAGCATGTTGGATCAAAACCGCCTACACATCAGTCTCACTACCTCATTGCGTAGTTCCTCGATTATTGGTTACGTGTGACTCGCCAAACAGTATTGGCCAAGTCGTCAGCAATGATCAGCGCGCCTTTGGGGTCCACGGTCACTCCAACCGGGCGGCCACGGGTTTTGCCGTCGTCGCCGCGAAAGCCGGTGGCAAAGTCGATGGGCTCGCCCGCCGGCTTGCCGTTGCTGAACGGTACGAAGATCACTTTATAGCCCACTGGGTTGTCACGGTTCCAACTGCCGTGCTCGCCGACAAACACGCCGTCAGCGAATTTTTCACCCAGGGCGGGGATGGAGAAATCCACGCCTAACGCGGCCACGTGGGAACCCAGGCTGTAATCGGGCTTGATCGCCGCAGCCACCTTGGCCGGGTTTTGCGGTTGTGCGCGGGGGTCGACGTTCTGGCCCCAGTAGCTGTAGGGCCAGCCGTAGAAGGCACCTTCGCGCACCGACGTCAGGTAGTCCGGCACCAGGTCGGGGCCCAGCTCATCGCGCTCGTTGACCACCGTCCACAGTTGCCCGGAACCCGGTTGGATGGTCAACGCCGTCGGGTTGCGCAGGCCCGTGGCGTAGGGTTTGTGCGCGCCGGTGGCCGCGTCGATCTGCCAGACCATCGCACGGTCGATCTCCACTTCCATGCCGCGTTCGGTGATGTTGCTGTTGGAACCGATGCCCACATACAGCTGACGCCCGTCCTCACTCACGGCCAACGACTTGGTCCAGTGATGGTTGATCTGCGCCGGCAGGTCGGTGACTTTGACCGGTGGCGCGCTGGCCTTGGTCTGGCCGTCGGCGTAGTCAAAACGCACCAGTGCATCCTGGTTGGCCACATACAGCTTGCCGTCGGCGAATGCCAGGCCGTAAGGGGCGTTGAGGTTATCGGCGAACACGGTCTTGAGTTCATAGGTGCCGTCACCGTCGGCGTCACGCAGCAGCGTAATGCGGTTGCCGCCTTTGACCTGGGTGTTGCCCTGGGCCTTGATCACACTGGCGATCACGTCCTTGGGCTTGAGCTTGGCCGCGCTGCCGCCACGGCCTTCGGCCACCAGGATATCGCCGTTGGGCAGCACCAGGGTCTGGCGCGGGATCGCAAGGTCCTTGGCGATGGCGGTCACGCTGAAGCCTTCGGGCACCTTGGGCTTTTGTTCGCCCCACGGTGTGGGCTCGGCAATCTTCATGCTCGGCAACAGGCTGCTTTGTTGCTCGGGCAGTTTGGGGTCAGGGCCGCGTGCCTGGGTCTTGTCACCTTCGCCGCCACAGGCACTCAGCAACAGGGCGGCGCTGAGCAGGGTCAGTGTGTTGAGTGGTTTCATCGGGCAGCTCCTGAGCGCAGGTTGGTCAAGCCGAGCCAGGTGGCGACAATCGCCAGCACGGTGACAATCGCCGACAGCACCAAGCCAGCAGGCATCATGGCGTAGGCATCCTTGGCATGCTGAAAGGCGTTCACCAGCCCTAGCACCCAAGTGCCCAGCAACAGCAGGAAGTACGCCACCGGGCGTCCGCCCTTGTGTTCGGCACGCACCAGGTTGACCAGCGCAAACAGCAGGGCAAAGCCACAGAACACCAACGCTCCTGCGATCAGCCAGGAGGCAAAATTGGCCCATTGAATCTGGTAGGTCTGGCCGTAGGCGATATCACTGAGCAAGGCTCCGAGAAACAACGGCACGGTGCCGGCAAGCAAAGTCCCGTGCAACGGCCCGGGCCTGACGACGGGGTAAGTGGGGAGGGTAGTCATGTCGGTGGCGGCTCCTTATCGTTCTGCACCCTGGACTCAGGGCGCGCTGACTTCGCATAGGAAAGGAGCCTGTCATTTGTCAGAAAGTTCATTGAGAGATGGCGATGTTTCCTGGCAGATGTACCTGGATGTGTTTACGACGCCAGCGTCATGACTCATCCTGTTTGGCCACAACAAGGAATCGTTTTATGCCAACCCTGCACCTGTTATGCGGCAAGATCGCCTCCGGTAAGTCCACACTCGCCAAAACCCTGGCTGCCGAGCATGGGGCCATTGTGCTCAGCGAAGACCAGTGGCTGGCCAGTCTCTACCCTGGTGAGATCCTGAGCATTGCCGACTATCTGCGCTGTGCCCAGCGGGTTCGTGGGGTACTTGAGCCGCTGGTGATCGATCTGTTGGCATGCGGCGTCAATGTGGTGCTGGATTTTCCGGCCAACACCCTCGCCAATCGTCAATGGTTGCTCGGCCTGGCCCAGGCAGCCAAGGTGCCGCACTGCCTGCATTACCTGGAGCTGGACGATGCCACCTGTCGTGCGCGCCTGCACGCGCGCAACGCCCGGGGTGAGCACGATTTTGCCGCCACCGATGCCGAGTTCGACCTGATCACTCGCCATTTCAGTGTGCCGAGTGAAGAGGAAGGTCTGGTGATTGAGGTGCACCGCCCGTGAACACCCAAAAATCTGCAGGCATTGATGTCGACGGCTATATCCTCACCGTTGCCGATCGGCCTATACAACCCGAGTTCCAGCCCCTGCTGACGGACATCTGCGCTACCTTGTCCCGGCCAGAACTGGGGCTGCACGGGATTTACCTATATGGCAGCATCGCACGGGGTGAAGGTGAGATCGGCGTTTCTGATCTTGACCTTTCGCTGATACTGGTCGAGCCACCGGATGCGCCCGTGCTTGAACAATTGGAGTCGGCCCGACTCGCCTTGGAGCAACGGCATCCCCAAGTCACCAAGATCGACTTCGACATCGGTCACCACGCCCAGGTGTTGGCGCCCGAGAACCGAAACAGTTGGGGCTTCTGGCTCAAACATCATTGCCGCTGTATCTGGGGCGAAGACCTGTCACTGCACTTCGAACCGTTTCGCCCGTCCTGCGCCATTGCCCTGGCGGTCAACGGCGATTTTGAACAGGCGCTCACGGCGTATCTGGTAGGTATCGAACAGGCCAGCACTGAGCAGGTACGCCATCGCTTGCAGCGGGAAGCATCGCGGGCCTTGATCCGCGCCACCCACACTCTGCGAGCGCAAGATGCGCAAACCTGGCCGCAAACCCTGGAAGAGTACGTCGGCCTGTTTGTTCAGCATTACCCGACCATGCGCGTGCAAATCGCCTACTTCCTGTTTGAGGCACGCAACCCGAGCGCCGAGGGCCAGGCATTTACGACACGCCTGCGGGCGTTTCTGAGCTGGATGAATTCAGCAGTCATAGAAAGGAATCAATCTGATGCGTGAACGCAAAGCGGCACGATTACTGGTCATAAACCCTGCACAGCAAGTGTTGCTGTTTCGCTTCGTGCACAAAGAAGGCGCCTTGGCCGGCCAGGATTACTGGGCCACGCCGGGCGGTGGCGTTGAGGCCGGGGAGACCTTTCACAGCGCCGCGATTCGTGAGTTGCGCGAAGAGACGGGTATCACGGTCAGCAGCGTCGGGGAATGTGTAGCAGAGCGCAACGTGACCTTGATGCTACCCTGCGGCGAAACGGTGCTGGCGGTTGAGCGGTACTTCGTTGTGCATGCGCCCAGCGAGGCGTTATCCAGGGCCGAGTGGACGCAGCAGGAGGCACAGGTGATGGCGGACCATCGCTGGTGGTCGGCAGAGGCGCTGCGCGCAACGAGCGATACGGTATGGCCGCAAGCGTTGCCGCAAATGCTGGAGGATGCCGGGGTGTTTTAACCGTCCAGGCCGGCAAGCGGTCGCCATCGTGCGTTTGCCCTGACGCATGTCTGCATTGCTTATTAATGATTGGCCAGGATTTCACTCGTCTGGAACACCCTTGCATAGTCCATCGCCAAGTTGCTGAGCGACAAAGCATGCACATCTTCTGCCGCCCACAGCCGCCCCGACAAGTCGGTTTGGTCGAAGGTAAAACACGCATCCGCCGCCACGATCACGTCGAACCCCAGGTTGCCGCCCGAGCGTGCGGTGGACTCCACTGAATTGTTGGTGATGACGCCGACGATCACCAACTGCTGGATCGAGCGCAGGTGCAGCCAGCGCTCCAGGCCCGTGGCGCTGAACGCATCCGGTACGTTTTTTTCCACCACATGCTCGTGGGCCAGGGGGTGCAGCGCATCCTGGAACTCACAGCCGGGTTGGCCTGGCCGGAACACCGAAGCGTCAGCGCGGGATATATGTCGCACATGAATGATCGGGCGTTGCGCCTGGCGCCAGGCATTGAGCAATTGCTGTATGTGCAGCTCAGCGTCTGGGTTGTTGCGGCGGCCAAGGGTGGGATCGGCCATGCCTTTTTGCATATCGATGATCAACAGTGCGGCGTTCGTCGCTATCGGTTCCATGGCCTGTCCTGGCAGAGGTGAACATTATCTAACTAGTTGGAAGTTAGCACCGATCGGCAGCCCATACGCAAATCCCTGAGACTTCCCGGCGAAACGCTTCATAATGGCGGCCAATTTGTTTAGCTCGTTATTCTGGTGTGCCCGCATGGAAATTAAGGTCAACTTTCTCGACAACCTTCGGCTTGAAGCCAAGTTCGATGACTTCACGGTCATTGCCGACCAGCCCATCCGCTACAAGGGCGATGGCTCGGCACCTGGGCCATTCGACTACTTCCTGGCTTCGTCGGCGTTGTGTGCGGCGTACTTTGTGAAGTTGTACTGCCAGACGCGCAATATTCCCACCGAGAATATTCGCCTGTCGCAGAACAACATCGTCGACCCGGAAAACCGCTACAATCAGATTTTCAAGATCCAGGTCGAATTGCCCGCGGACATCTCCGACAAGGACCGCCAAGGCATCCTGCGTTCCATCGACCGCTGCACCGTGAAGAAAGTGGTGCAGGCCGGGCCGGAATTCGTGATTGAGGAAGTCGACAACCTCGACGCCGATGCCCAGGCGCTGTTGATGCCCAACTCCACGTCCGAGGCGGGCACCTACATTGCCGGCAAGGACCTGCCACTGGAACAGACCATCGCCAACATGTCGGCGATTCTCGCCGGCCTGGGCATGAAGATCGAGATCGCTTCGTGGCGCAATATCGTGCCCAACGTGTGGTCGCTGCACATCCGCGACGCCCATTCGCCGATGTGCTTTACCAACGGCAAGGGCGCGACGAAAGAAGGCGCGCTGGCGTCGGCGCTGGGCGAGTTCATCGAGCGCCTGAACTGCAACTTTTTCTACAACGACCAGTTCTGGGGCGAGGATCTGGCCAACGCGCCGTTCGTGCATTACCCGGACGAGCGTTGGTTCCAGCCGGGCTCCAACGATGAGTTGCCGAGTGAAATCCTTGATGCCTACTGCCTGAAAGTCTACAACCGCGAGGGCGAGCTGCGCGGTTCGCACCTGTTCGACACCAACTCCGGCAATGAGGCCCGTGGGATTGTCTCGCTGCCGTTCGTGCGCCAGTCCGATGGCGAGGTGGTGTATTTCCCGTCCAACCTGATCGAAAACCTCTACCTGAGCAACGGCATGAGCGCCGGCAACACCCTGGCCGAAGCCCAGGTGCAGTGCCTGTCGGAGATTTTCGAGCGGGCGGTGAAACGCGAAATCATCGAAGGCGAATTTGCCCTGCCGGACGTACCGGCCGACGTGCTGGCCAAGTACCCGGGCATCCTGGCGGGCATCGAAGGCCTGGAAGCCCAGGGCGTTCCGGTGCTGGTCAAGGATGCGTCCCTGGGCGGTGAATTCCCAGTGATGTGCGTGACCTTGATGAACCCGCGCACCGGCGGCGTGTTCGCTTCGTTCGGCGCGCACCCCAGCCTGGAAGTGGCGCTGGAACGCAGCCTCACCGAGCTGCTGCAAGGCCGCAGCTTCGAAGGCTTGAACGACCTGCCGCAGCCGACCTTCGAAGGCCAGGCGGTCACCGAGCCGAACAACTTCGTCGAGCACTTTATCGATTCCAGCGGCGTGGTGTCGTGGCGCTTCTTCAGTGCCCAGTCCGATTATGAGTTCGTCGAGTGGGACTTCTCCGGCCAGGGCGAAGACTCCAATGCCCAGGAAGCCGCCACGCTGTTCGGCATCCTCGAAGGCATGGGCAAAGAATCGTATATGGCGGTGTATGAGCACCTGGGCGCTACCGCCTGCCGCATCCTGGTGCCGGACTACTCGGAAATCTACCCCGTGGACGACCTGATCTGGGACAACACCAACAAGGCGCTGTTTTTCCGCGAAGACATCCTTAACCTGCACCGCCTCAACGAGGAGGAGCTGCAGGCGTTGGTCGAGCGCCTGATAGAAAGCGAGCTGGACGACTACACCGATATCACTACGTTGATTGGCATCGAGTTCGATGACAACACGGCGTGGGGCCAACTGACCATCCTGGAGCTCAAGCTGCTGATCTTCCTGGCCTTGCAGCAGTATGAAGAGGCCAAGGAGTGCGTGGAGATGTTCCTGCAGTACAACGACAACACGGTTGAGCGTGGGTTGTTTTACCAGGCGATGAACGCGGTGCTGGAGATGGAGTTGGATGACGACTTGGAACTGGCCGATTACGAGGCCAACTTCCGGCGCATGTTCGGTAATGAGCGCATGGACGCGGTGATCGGTTCGGTTAACGGCAGCGTGCGCTTTTATGGGCTGACGCCGACCAGCATGAAGCTGGAAGGCCTGGACCGGCATTTGCGCTTGATCGATAGCTACAAGAAGCTGCATGCAGCGCGGGCCAACATCACCCAAGGCTGACCCACACTGATCGTTCCCACGCTCCGCGTGGGAACGCATCCTGTGACGCTCTGCGTCACGCTTGGGGACGCAGAGCGTCCCGGGCGGCATTCCCACGCAGAGCGTGGGAACGATCATGGCGGTTAGATGTGGGCCAAGGCCTGCGCCAGGTCTGCGCGCAAATCCTCCACATCTTCAACCCCCACCGACAACCGCACCAGTCCATCGCCAATGCCCAATTGCGCTCGCGTCGCCGCCGGGATGCTGGCATGGGTCATGATTGCCGGGTGTTCGATCAGGCTTTCCACGCCCCCCAGGCTCTCGGCCAGGGCGAAGATCTTCACGTTTTCCAGAAAGCGCGTCGCGCCGGCCAGGTCGCTGTTCAAGTCCACTGAAATCATCCCGCCAAATCCGCGCATCTGCTGTTTCGCCAGGTCGTGCTGTGGGTGGGATTCCAAACCTGGGTAGTGAACCCGCGACACTTGCGGCTGTTGTTCCAGCCAGGTGGCCAGGTCCAGGGCATTGCTGCAATGGCGCTCCATGCGCAGCGACAGGGTTTTTACCCCGCGCAGGGTCAGGAAGGCATCGAACGGCCCGGCGATGGCGCCAATGGAGTTTTGCAGGAAGCCCAGGCGTTCGGCCAATTCAGCGTTGTCGCCAACCACAGCGATACCACCGATCACATCAGAATGCCCATTGAGGTATTTAGTGGTGGAGTGCACCACGATGTCGAAGCCCAGCTCCAGCGGGCGCTGGATCCAGGGGCTGGCGAAGGTGTTGTCGGCCACGCAGGTAATCCCGCGGGCACGGCAGATGCGGGCCACGGCCCGCAGGTCGGTCAGGCTCAGCAGCGGGTTGCTAGGGGTTTCGACCCAGACCATGCGCGTGTCGTCCTGCAATGACGCTTCAAAGGCTGACAAGTCGCTGAGGTCGACATAGCTGAAGCGGTGCCCGGCACTGCGCTGGCGCACCTTGTCGAACAGCCGGAAGGTGCCGCCGTACAGGTCGTTGCCCGAGACGATATGCCCGCCGGCATCCAGCAGCTCCAACACAGTGGAGATCGCCGCCAGCCCCGAGGCAAACGCAAACGCCTGGCTGCCGCCTTCAAGGTCGGCCACGCAGCGTTCCAGGGCGAAACGCGTGGGGTTATGGGAGCGGCCATAGTCAAAACCCTTGTGTACGCCGGGGCTGTCTTGCAGGTAGGTAGAGTTGGCGTAGATCGGCGGCATCAGCGCACCCGTGGTCGGGTCGGGTGACTGCCCGGCGTGGATCACACGGGTGGCAAACGCGCTTTTATCGGGCTGGCTCATGCAAGGGATCTCCGTAGGTGGTTAAGCAGGTCGACGCGGGTGATCAGGCCATAAAAGCCTGAGGCGTCGGCAATGATGGCGACCAGGCCGCGATCCAGCTCGGCCTGAAGTTCGGCCAGGCTGGCGCTGGGGGCCAGGGTGTGCAG
>NZ_WKCD01000103.1:0-17070 GCF_021606625.1 Pseudomonas sp. PA-4-8C | reverse complement strand
TTCTTCTTCGGCGCGCACGATCAGGGTCTTGATGGTCTTTTCAATCGGCAGATTGAATTTCTCCACCAGGGCCGCGATGGTTTTGGTGTCTGGCGTGTCGACCAGGCGCAGCTCCTCGGTGGGAGCAGGGCGCGAGGTTTCACGTGGTATGGCTTCGGCCTTCTCGATGTTCGCCGCGTAGTCGGAACCGTTGCTGAACACGATATCGTCTTCGCCAGACTCGGCCAGCACATGGAATTCGTGAGAGCCGGCACCGCCGATGGAGCCGTTGTCCGCTTCAACCGGGCGGAACTTCAGGCCCAGGCGCGTGAACACGTTGCAGTAGGCCTGGTGCATGCGGTCGTAGGTCGCTTGCAGGGAAGCCTGGTCGGCGTGGAACGAATAGGCGTCCTTCATGATGAATTCGCGGCCACGCATCAAGCCGAAGCGTGGGCGGATTTCATCACGGAACTTGGTCTGGATCTGATACAGGTTCAGCGGCAACTGCTTATAGCTGCTCAACTCGTTGCGCATCAGGTCGGTAATGACTTCTTCGTGGGTCGGGCCGGCGCAGAAATCGCGGCCATGACGGTCTTTAAAACGCAGCAACTCAGGGCCGTACTCTTCCCAGCGCCCGGATTCCTGCCACAACTCAGCCGGTTGGGTGCTCGGCATCAACACTTCCAGAGAGCCGGCAGCGTTCATTTCTTCACGAACGATGGCTTCGACCTTGCGCATCACCTTCAAGCCCATGGGCAACCAGGTGTACAGGCCCGAGGCCAGTTTGCGGATCATGCCGGCGCGCAGCATCAGCTGATGGCTGATCACAACCGCGTCGGAAGGCGTTTCTTTCTGTGTGGCGAGCAAATATTGACTGGTACGCATGGTAGGCCGTTGTCGGTTGCTTGGACTTGAAATGACTTGGGATTGTACGGGCGCTTGTCGCCGGAGTACAGGCGTGAGGTGGCAGGGTGTATCTGTCGTAACCGTCGCTTGTGTGGGAGCTGGCTTGCCTGCGATAGCGGCGTTGGGTTCACCATCGCTATCGCAGGCAAGCCAGCTCCCACATTGACCGAGTCGTATCAGTCTTCCTGCGGGGGATTCAGCCGGGCGCGGCGGTTCTCCTGGAACCAGTGCAGCGCAATCAGCAGCAGCGTCGGCACGCCCAGCAGGCAGGTGATCAGAAAGAAGTTGTGATAGCCGAACTTCTCCACCATCACCCCTGAATACCCACCGATCAAACGTGGCAGCAACAGCATGATCGAGCTGAGCAACGCATATTGGGTGGCGGAGAACTTGAGGTTGGTGAGGCTCGACAGGTAAGCCACGAATGCTGAGGTGGCCATGCCCGAACTGAAGTTGTCCAGGGAGATGGTGACGATCAACATCTGCAGGTCGGGGCCCATGTCGGCGAGCATCACGAACAGCAGGTTGGTGCCGGCCGAGGCCACGCCGCCGATGAGCAGGATCGGCAATATCCCGAACCGCACGATCAACAGCCCGCCCATGCCGGCACCGAGCAGGGTCATGATCAGGCCGAAGATCTTGCTCACCCCGGCGATCTGGTCCTTGGTGAAACCCTGGTCGATATAAAACACGTTGGCCATGACGCCCATCACGGTGTCGGACATGCGATAGGTCGCAATCAGCCCGAGCAGTAGCAGCGCCTGCCAGCGGTAGCGCAGGATAAAGTCGTTGACCGGCGTCAGCACCGGCGCCAGGCCCCGGCGGCCCATGGCCGAAAGGCACAGCGCAGTGAGGGTGATATAGAGGATGGCACGCAGGAAGGCGCGGTCTTCCATCAGCAGTTCCCACAGGCTCACGCCCTGGAACAGTACGCTGGCAAAGTCGGTGTTATACAGCTGGGTAAACATCGCCGGCACCGAGACCAACAGCACGATCAGTACAAACACCGACACCAACTGGTGCGCGAAGCTGTAGCGCCCGGCCTGCAGTTGGGTGCGCAGTGGCACATCGGGTTCACGCATAAACAACGTGGTGAGCAACGCCGGCACCATCAACACGCCGAACAGCACATAGGTGCCGGTCCAGGCCGAGTGTTTATAGTTGAAACCGGTGGAGCCGAAGCCTTCGGCAAAGAACAGCGCACCGGCCGTGGCCAGCAGGGCGGCGATGCGATAACCAGACATGTAGCTTGCCGCCAGGGCGGCCTGACGGCTGTCGTCGGCGATTTCCAGGCGGTAGGCATCCACGGCGATGTCTTGGGTGGCCGACGCGAAGGCGACGATCACCGCGATGGCGATCAACCAGGACAAGTGTTTTTGCGGGTCACAAAAACCCATGCCGATCAATCCGAGGATCACCAGCGATTGGGCCAGCACCAGCCACGAGCGACGGCGCCCCAGTTTACCCAGCAACGGCAGGCGCCATTGGTCGAGCAGCGGCGACCAGACCCATTTGAAGGCGTAGGCCAGACCGATCAGGCTCGCATAGCCAATGGTCTCGCGGGCCACACCGGCTTCACGCAGCCACACTGAAAGCGTCGAAAACACCAACATGTAAGGCATGCCGGCGGCGAAACCGAGCAACAACAGCACTAACGTCGAAGGGCTGGCATAGGCGGCGAGCGCGGCGCGCCAGGTTTTACGGGGCATGGGCTGGAGTCTGCCTCAGATTTGCGGAAACAAAGCGCGCACTCTAACCGCTGTGCTCTACCGGGCGCCAGCCATGACGCTGAATATCAACACGATTGTTCAGGATAGTGACGCCTTCGCTACGTAAACGCGCACGTTGTTCGTCACCCGAGGCACTGCCCACCGGCAGACTTATCCGACCGCCGGCACCCAGCACCCGATGCCAGGGCAATCGCGTGTCCTGCGGCAACTGGCTCAGGGTGCGCCCGACCCAACGGGCAGCACGCCCCAAACCTGCCAGGTGTGCCAGCTCGCCGTAACTGACCACGCAGCCTTCGGGCACCTGCGACAGTGTCAGGTAAAGGGCAGTGCGGCGTATCTCGGCGGGGCTTTGTGGCGTGTCGGCAGGTGAGATCACTGTGGGCATATCCGTTGAGATCGTCGTTGTTTTGTCAGAAACGTCTGTAAACATGGCGATGAGTATTGAACTCAATATAAATCCTTGAGTCAGTTCTAGCCATGTAACACTATAACGCCCCTTTTTTCGCCTATCCTGAGCCCCGTACCTGCTTATGTTGTCCAGAACCCTGTTGTGCCTTGCTGTTCTCAGTGCTTCCACGCCCTTGCTCGCCGATACCGTCTGGTTGAAAAACGGTGATCGGCTCACCGGCAAGATCAAAGTCTTCGACGGTGGCAAGTTGCTGATCCAAACCACCTACGCAGGCTCCATCCCGGTGGACTGGAAACAGGTCAAGACCCTGGAAAGCGACCAGGAACTGTTGGTCAAGCAGGACGCCTACACCGGTGAAAAGGCCAAGTCGTTGCAGGCAGCCGATGATGGCAAGGTGGTGCTGGCCAATGGCGAGGCGCCCAAGACGGTGGAACTGGCAAGTATCCAACAGATCATGAAGCCCAAGCCGGTGATCGAAGACCTGGTGTGGAAGGGTAACGTCGACCTGGCGCTGGACTACAAGCGCGCGGACAAAGACACCAACGACTACGACATCGACTTCAAGACCTCGGCCCGTCACGGCCAGTGGCGCCATACGGGCAAGGGCGAGTACAACCGCGAGTTCCAGGACGACGTCACCACCACCGACAACTGGGCCCTGGAATACGACCTGGACCGCTTTATCACCGAGCACTGGTTCTGGCAGGGGCGCCTGACCTACAAGCGCGACAAGGTCGAAGACCTGGCGCGCCAGCGCACCGTGGGTACCGGCCCGGGCTACCAGTTCTGGGACGATGAGTTGGGCGCGTTCTCCCTCGGGTCGCTGGTCAACCGTACCGATTACGAATATGCCGACGGCGGCAAGGACAACTTCTACTCTCTGGCCATGAAGTGGAACTACAACCGCTACTTGGTGGGCAAGACCGTAGAGTTCTTCACCAACGGCGAATTGGGCAAGCCTCTGGACGGTCCGGCCGATTACTCCCTGGATGCCGAGATGGGCCTGCGCTACAAAGTCACCGAGTGGGCGTCCCTCAACCTCAAGGCTGAGCGTGACGTCATCAGCGGCGACTCCGACAGCAGCTTGAGCAAGACCCGCTACACCGCAGGCTTTGGCGTGGCCTGGTAAACCGGCGTCGGCCCCTCTGGCAACCTGCGCAGATATTGATTACCTTGTGTTGAGATCCATTCCCATATGCCATGGGTCGCGGAACATCCGAGGAATCCTATATTGAGCACGCAGGTTGCCAAGAACGCCCGAGAGCTGTTGCTCAAGGAATACCGTGGGGCGCTCGCCACACAGTCCAAAGCCATGCCCGGCTTTCCCTTCGGCTCGGTGGTGCCCTACTGCCTGGACGAGCAGGGCCGCCCGCTGATCCTGATCAGCCGCATTGCCCAGCACACCCATAACCTGCAAAAAGACCCCAAGTGTTCGCTGCTGGTGGGTGAGCGCGAGGCCGATGATGTGCAAGCCGTCGGGCGCCTGACCTACCTGGCCGAAGCCGAGAAGCTGGAAGACCCCGCCGCCATCGAAGCGGCTGCAGAGCGCTACTACCGCTACTTCCCTGATTCGGCCAACTACCACAAGGCCCACGATTTTGATTTCTGGGTGCTCAAGCCGGTGCGCCACCGTTATATCGGTGGGTTTGGCGCGATCCATTGGGTCGACCAGTTGACCTTGGCCAACCCGTTTGCGGGCAAGGCCGAGCGCAGCATGATCGAGCACATGAACAGCGATCACACCAAGGCCATTGCCCATTACGTCGAGCTGGGCGGTTTGCCTGCCACCGAGCCTGCGCAGTTGGTCGGTATCGACAGCGAAGGCATGCACCTGCGCATTGGCCAATCGTTACATTGGCTAGGGTTTGCCGAGCCCTGCAATACGCCGACACAAGTACGCGAAGCCCTGGTTTCATTGGCGAACGCCGAGGTCTGGCCGAAAAAAACCGTGGCTACTGCTTGAATTCACGCAATGGCGACGTCATCTAAGGTGAACTGGCAAGGCATTCTTGCGTTGAGGAACCATTTGATGCGCCCTTTTTTATTGCTCTTTCTGCTGTTTCCGGTGTTGGAGCTGTTCGTATTCGTTAAAGTCAGCGGTGCGATCGGTTTCTTCCCGGCGCTGCTGCTGATCATCGTAGGCTCCATGCTCGGCGTGCTGGTGCTGCGTGTCGCCGGCCTGGCGACCGCGCTGCGTGCCCGTGAAAGCCTGAACCGCGGCGAACTGCCGGCCCAGACCATGCTTGAGGGCTTGATGATGGCCCTGGCCGGTGGCCTGCTGATCCTGCCGGGTTTTATCAGCGACGTGCTTGGCCTGGTGCTCTTGCTGCCGTTCACCCGCAAGCTGCTGGCCGGCAAAATGCGCCAGCGTGCTGAAGAGGCCGCGATGCGCCAGCGTGCGTTCGCCGACGACCTGCAACCCCGTGGTGGTCCGGCTCCACGCCAACCCCTGGGGCGTGAAGGTGATGTGATCGAAGGCGAATTCGAACACCGCGACCCTAAGTAACCGCTTCACTGGCACGGCACCTTCGGGTGCCGTGTTGCATTTACCCTTGAGTCGACACAAAAAATTTCATCCTCGGCCCCTTGTAATAAGCCTGGGCGCCCTTATGTAACGGTCACCGCAAGGTTTCTGGTGGTGACATCAGACAGACTTCCGCGTCTCGCCCCGCGAGCCGCGACCGGCACCGCCGGAATTTAACCCGCCGGAATTGATACCGGCCGATGAAAAACACAATTAGGAGAGATCGACAATGAAGCTTCGTCCTCTGCACGACCGCGTCGTAATCCGTCGCAGCGAAGAAGAAAAGAAAACCGCTGGCGGGATCGTTCTGCCAGGTTCGGCTGCTGAAAAAGCCAACCACGGTGTAATCGTCGCTGCTGGCCCAGGCAAAACCCTGGAGAACGGTGATGTACGCGCACTGGCCGTGAAAGTGGGTGACAAGGTTGTTTTCGGCCCTTACTCCGGCAGCAACACTGTGAAAGTAGACGGCGAAGACCTGCTGGTAATGGCTGAGAACGAAATTCTCGCCGTTCTGGAAGACTGATTTCCTCGCTCATTTTCCCGTTACTACAAAGTATTTAAGGAATATCGATCATGGCTGCTAAAGAAGTTAAATTCGGCGACTCCGCCCGCAAAAAAATGCTCACTGGCGTCAACGTTCTGGCTGACGCAGTAAAAGCGACCCTGGGCCCGAAAGGCCGTAACGTGATCATCGAGAAGAGCTTCGGCGCTCCGACCATCACCAAGGATGGCGTTTCCGTAGCAAAAGAAATCGAACTGGAAGACCGTTTCGAGAACATGGGCGCGCAGCTGGTCAAAGACGTTGCCTCCCGTGCCAACGATGACGCAGGCGACGGCACCACCACCGCTACCGTCCTGGCTCAGGCGATCGTCAACGAGGGCTACAAGGCCGTCGCTGCCGGCATGAACCCGATGGACCTCAAGCGTGGCATCGACAAGGCGACCATCGCCATCGTTGCCGAGCTGAAAAATCTGTCCAAGCCATGCGCCGACACCAAGGCCATCGCTCAGGTAGGCACCATCTCCGCCAACTCCGACAGCTCCATCGGTGACATCATTGCCGAAGCCATGGAAAAAGTCGGTAAAGAAGGCGTGATCACCGTTGAAGAAGGCTCGGGCCTGGAAAACGAACTGTCGGTTGTAGAAGGCATGCAGTTCGACCGTGGCTACCTGTCTCCGTACTTCGTCAACAAGCCTGAGACCATGGTTGCCGAGCTGGACAGCCCGCTGATCCTGCTGGTCGACAAGAAGATCTCCAACATTCGCGAAATGCTGCCAGTACTGGAAGCCGTTGCCAAAGCCGGCCGTCCATTGCTGATCGTTTCCGAAGACGTTGAAGGCGAAGCCCTGGCGACTCTGGTTGTGAACAACATGCGTGGTATCGTCAAGGTTGCAGCCGTCAAGGCTCCAGGCTTCGGCGACCGTCGCAAGGCCATGCTGCAGGACATCGCCGTATTGACTGGCGGTACCGTTATCTCCGAAGAGATCGGCCTGAGCCTGGAAAGCGCCACCCTGGAAAACCTGGGTAGCGCCAAGCGCGTGACCATCTCCAAGGAAAACACCATCATCGTTGACGGTGCTGGCGTTGAAGGCGACATCGAGTCCCGCATCGCGCAGATCCGTGCCCAGGTTGCTGAAACCTCCTCGGACTACGACCGTGAAAAACTGCAAGAGCGCCTGGCCAAGCTGTCCGGCGGCGTTGCGGTGATCAAGGTTGGCGCTGGCTCCGAAGTTGAAATGAAAGAGAAGAAGGCCCGCGTTGAAGACGCCTTGCACGCAACCCGTGCAGCCGTTGAAGAAGGCGTGGTACCTGGCGGTGGCGTTGCGCTGATCCGTGCTCTGGAAGCCCTGACCAACCTGACCGGCGACAATGCCGACCAGAACGTTGGTATCGCTGTGCTGCGTCGTGCCGTTGAAGCACCGCTGCGCCAGATCGCTGCCAACTCCGGCGACGAGCCAAGCGTTGTGGTCAACGAAGTCAAGAACGGCAAAGGTAACTACGGTTACAACGCTGCGACTGGCGTCTACGGCGACATGATCGAAATGGGCATCCTGGATCCAACCAAGGTGACTCGTTCGGCGCTGCAAGCAGCAGCCTCCATCGGTGGCTTGATCCTGACCACCGAAGCTGCCATCGCTGACAAACCGAAGGCAGAAGGCGCAGCTGGCGGCGGTATGCCAGACATGGGCGGCATGGGTGGCATGGGCGGCATGATGTAAGCCAGCCTTACCCGGCACTATAAAAAGCCCCGCCTGCAGTGATGCAGGCGGGGCTTTTTTATGCACGGTTGCATGCTGGACCTGTGGCGAAGGAGCTTGCTCCCGTGACTACGGATATCTATCTGACGCCCCGCGATCCAATTGTGGGAGCTGGCTTGCCTGCGATGACGCCCTGCCAGCCGACGGCTATCTCCCTGACACCCCCACCATCCCAATGTGGGAGCGGGCTTGCTCGCGAAGGCGGCCTGGCAGGCGACACAGTTGGATTGTGTACATATCCATTGTTGCGGTAACGGCCGCTTAGGGTTCCGCCCTGACGGCGGGTCACTTTGGAAAAGCCCCAAAGTAACCAAAGGGCTCTTGCCCCACCACTCGGCACCTCGCTTGGGCTCGGTGTGCCCGAACACAGGCTTGAATCCGTGGGCCGCCGCCACGCGCCATCCATGGCGCGGGGCGGCTAACCCGGCGTCCTGCCGGGTTACCCACGGATTCAAGCCTGTGTTCGGCCAGCGTGGTTTAACGGGGCGCCTGAGATCAAGATCACAAGCAGATCAAGAGCGACTCGCTTCGCATCGTGGTTACCGTTGGCTTTCGCAGGCAGCCCTAATGGCTTTTTTGTAGGAGCGAGCTTGCTCGCGAAAAACTCAAAGGCGCCGCGTTCATTCAGCAAGCACGCGTTATCGTTGAAGTTTTTCGCGAGCAAGCTCGCTCTTACAGAAAGCTACGACCGTTGCCGTGCAGGCCGGTACAGCAACAAGCAATACAACCCCAGGCAGATCAGCCAGCAAAAAATCGCTGTCCAAACATTGTGGGAAAAAAAGTGCGCCCCTTGCAGCATACGGCTGACGGAAAACACGCTGCCCAGGCTGACAGCAAAGATGAGCGCGTAGCGCGCCAGGCGTGGCCGTCGATCCCGCAGGGCGAAGAACCAGGCGAACAAGGCAAACCCGGTGGCGGCATGCCCGCCGGGCCAGCAGCGGCCGGGTTTATCGGTAGGCGGGCGCGGGCTGAGCAGTTCGCTGTAGGTTTCCTGGCCGCCGAACTCCTTGAGACTCCAGGGGCATTGCACGGCGGTGATGGTTTTCAATGGCGACACGAACGCCGTCGCCATGCCCAGCGACAGCACCAGGCACACCAGCTCACGGCGGTACGGTTTGAGCCGCTGCAGGATGAAGCTGCCGACCAGGCCGAGAATCGCCAGTACCGAAAACAGGATCACCAGTTGCTTGGCACGGTCATGCAGGATGTCTTCAAGAAAGAAGCTATAGCGGCCAATGAAGCCGCCCGCCTCTGCGCTGTAGAAATGCCTGGCCAGGTCCATGTCCAGGGACGTCAGTTCCAGCAACAGCAACGCCACTGCAGCGCTGGCAGGCAGGCCCAGGCACAGCCAAAAATTAAGCGGTTTGGAAACCGGTAAAGAAGAAGGGGATTTCATCACGAACCTTGGTGAAAAGCCCCGTGCTACCTGCACGGGGCTTTTTGATTAGCGTTTGCTTAAGACTGGAGCTTCTTCCTTGGGCGCTTTCCAGCTCAGCAGTTGCTGTTTGTAGTCGTAACTGGCGGCCTGGTAGTAGGTGATCGCCCGTTGGATCAAGGGGTCATCGCTACCGACGCGCAGCTCCTGGCTCTCGCCCAGGGCCTGGTCATGGCGACGCAAGCCTTGGCGCGGGCTGAGGATTGCCAAGTCCTTGCCATCAAACAGACCCAGGTGCTGGTAATTGCCCACCACCACCCGTGCAGGCAATGGGTTGTCCTGCAGCAGGTTGCGGCCAAAGAATGTCGATTCGTAGCTCAGGTTGAGCAGGCCCAGCAAGGTCGGCGCCAGGTCGATCTGGCTGGACAGTTGAGCGGATTCCCGTGCGTCGATCAGCTTGGGCGCGTAGATAAACAGCGGAATCTGGTAGTTGGTGATCGGCAGGTCTTCCTTGCCTGCGCTGCCGGCGGTGTGGTCGGCGACGAACACGAAGATCGTGTTATCGAACCACGGCTTCTGGCGCGCTGCCTCAAGGAACTGGCCGATGGCGTAGTCGGTGTATTTCACCGCACCGTCGCGGCCCTTGCCAGACTTGATGTCGATACGCCCGTCCGGGTAGGTGTAGGGGCGATGGTTGGAGGTGGTCATCAGTTGCAGCAAGAACGGCTGTTGCTTGGCGTAATCGGCGTCGGCCAGTTTCAAGGTCTGTTTGAACAGGTCTTCGTCGGCCATGCCCCAGGCGTTTTTGAATGAGATTTCTGCTTCGGGCACGCTGCTCTGGTCCACCACCCGATAACCGTTGCCGCTGAAGAACGCGTTCATATTGTCGAAGTAACCGCGCCCGCCATAGACAAACACGCTGTCATAACCGATGGCCGAGAGCTGTTGCCCCAGGCTGGCGAACCCGCTTTCGCGGCCGATGCGCTTGACGATCGAACGCCCCGGCGTCGGTGGAATTGCCAGGGTAATGGCTTCCAGGCCGCGGTCGGTGCGCGTACCGGTGGCATAGAAGTTATTGAAGTACAGGCTCTGTTGGCGCAACGCATCCAGATTGGGCGTGAGGTTGCGCGCATCGCCATTGCTGCCCATGTACTTGGCGCTGAAGCTCTCGATGGTCACCAGTACGATGTTGGGTTTGCGCAGTGTGCCGGGGTTGGTGATGGCACGGCGAATATCCAGCGGGTCCTGGTCGATAAAGCGCGCGTTGGGTTCACTGAGTTCGGCCCGCAGTTGCTTGGCAACGACGTCGGTCGGCAGGCTTTTGTAGAACTGGGTGTAGTCCAGTTCGTTGTTACGGAACGCGGCAAAGAACTGATAGGGGCCGTTGCTGGCCAATTCGTTGTTGTACGCGTTGCCGCCTTGGGTGCGTGGGCTGTCTTGGCTGACCAGTTGCAGGCTGAGGCCGGCGAGCACCAACAAGCCCAGGGCGTTGACCAAACGGCCACGCAGTGCAGGCAATGGCGCGGCCATCGCGGCATTGAAGGGTTTGCGCAGAGCCACGCTCAGAATCAGTGCAAGCATCGCCAGCAGGCTCAGCAGCTTGCCGATCGGGTAAGACTCCAGCAGGTTGTTCAGTACCTCATCGGAATACACCAGGTAATCGACGGCGATAAAGTTGAAGCGCACGCCAAACTCATCCCAGAACAACCATTCGGCCACCGAGGTGAACAGCATGGCGAACAGGCTGACGGTCAGCACCGCTTGCAGGAACCAGCGATGGCCACGGCGGCGCCACAAGGCAGGTGGGCAGAGCAGCAGATACAGGCCAAGCGGCAAAGCAGTATAGGCGAGGAAGGCCATGTCGTAGAGCACACCCACGCCAAACACCGGCAGCAGGTTGCCGCCGACTTCATCTAGGTGAGTGATGAGCAGCACGCTACGGGTAAGCAGGAAAACCAATAACCAGGTACCGGTTATCAGCAGCAAATAGCGCATTGGCGCTGTTTTGAAAAAACCCATGTCTAAGTTCCTTATATCAATGGGGGGCGATCTTCGTCCTGACACTGTAGTTAGTTTGTGAAGCTATAGTGAAAAACTTGTTCGGTTCTATAAACAGTTGAAAACCTTTATCAGCGGGGCTCTGCGCTCTATCCCTGAGCCTCGCTTGGCCTTAAGCTGCGCGAGCCAACACGGCCGTTACCGCGTACGGAGACACTGCCCATGCGAATTCTATTGGTTGAAGACAACCGCGATATCCTCGCCAACCTGGCCGATTACCTGGGGCTCAAAGGCTACACAGTGGACTGTGCGCAGGACGGTTTGTCGGGCCTGCACCTGGCGGCCACCGAGCATTACGACCTGATCGTGCTCGACATCATGTTGCCCGGCATCGATGGTTACACCTTGTGCAAACGCCTGCGTGAAGACGCGCGCCGTGATACGCCGGTGATCATGCTCACCGCGCGCGACCAACTGGATGACCGGCTGCAGGGCTTCAAGTCTGGCGCTGATGATTACCTGCTCAAGCCGTTCGCCTTGTCGGAACTGGCCGCGCGTATCGAAGCAGTGTTGCGCCGTGCCCAGGGCGGCGGGCGTCGTGCCCTGCAAGTGGGTGACCTGAACTACGACCTCGATACGCTGGAAGTCACCCGCGAAGGGCGCCTGCTCAAGCTCAACCCGGTGGGCCTGAAACTGCTCGCCGTGCTGATGCAGAAAAGCCCGCATGTTTTGCGCCGGGAAGTTCTCGAAGAAGCCCTGTGGGGCGACGATTGCCCGGACAGCGACAGCCTGCGCAGCCACGTTCATCAATTGCGCCAAGTGATCGACAAGCCTTTCGCCAAACCGCTACTGCAAACCGTGCACGGTGTGGGTTATCGCCTGGCCGAGGGTCGTGATGGAGTTTAAGCAAAGCCTTGCCCAGCGGATCATCATCGCTTTCGCCTTGATGAGTGCGTTGGTGGCGGGGGCCTTCGCCGTGGGCATCATTGCGACGGTGCACCTGGTGGAAGAGAAGTTGATCTCGGCGGGCCTGGGCGGGGACCTGCAGCGCCTGCTGTTGATGGACAGCGTCGAAGACTGGAGCCACCGGCCGGAGCCGGACCAGCTGTTTTATTTCAGCGGCGGGCGTGGCGATTTTGAACTGCCCAAGGACCTGCGCCATCTGGACCCTGGGTTTCATGAGGTGTTTCGTGAGGCGCTGTCGTACCACGCCATGGTTGAAGTGGTCGATGGTCGGCGTTATGTGTTGCTGCAAGACCAGAGCGATTTCGAAGAGCGTGAGCGCGTGCTGTTTGCGGTGGTGCTGGTGGGCTTCGTGCTCAGCCTGGCACTGGCGGCGTTCCTCGGCTGGGTGCTGGCCCGCAAGGTGATGGCGCCGGTGGTACGCCTGGCCCGCCAGGTCCGTCATCGTGACCAACTGTTGGGCCTGGCACCGCCCCTGGCGCCGGATTACGCCGCCGATGAAGTGGGCGAACTGGCGGTGGCGTTCGACGCCACCCTCGGCCGCTTGCGCCAGGCGTTGTCGCGCGAGCAGCTGTTTACCAGCGATGTGAGCCATGAGTTGCGCACGCCCTTGATGGTCCTGGCCAGTTCCTGCGAACTGCTGCGCGAAAACCCAGCCATCGATCAACGAGGTCGCAACCAGGTGGAGCGCATTGCCCGTGCCTGTGAAGAAATGCGCGAGCTCGTACAGACCTTCCTGATGCTGGCCCGCGCCAAACACGACGACGCCGCCAGTTCGCCTCAGGGCAACCTCACCCAGGTGGCCGAAGACCTGCTCGGCATCTGGCGCGAGCCCATCGAGAAAAAAGGCCTGGCGTTGATCTACCTGCCAGGCAACCCCTTGGACACCCGCTACAACACCACCTTCTTGCATGCGGTGATGGGCAACTTGCTGCGCAATGCCCTGCATTACACCGAACACGGGTTTATCCGCCTGACGCTGGAGCCCAGTGGCTTCGTGGTGGAGGACTCCGGTGTCGGCATCCCCGAAGAGAAGCGCGAAGCGATGTTCGAGCCGTTCGTGCGCGGTAGCGAGAAACGTGGCGAGGGCCTCGGCCTCGGCCTGTCGCTGGTGCAACGGATCTGCGAAAGCCAGGGCTGGAGCGTAAGCCTGAGCACCATGGAGCCCAATGGCTGCCGTTTTCATGTGGAGCTCAACCCAGTCAAAACCTGACCCTTCAGTCTGTCGTTTTGCTGATGCAGACTGTCTGCTTTTCGGCGAAGATGGCCCGGTGCTACTGAATGTTTCTGTAAAGTCTTGAAATGTATGCAGTTGGACAGGACAAGATTTTCACAACGAGTTGACCTGTTGATCACAGTTCGCTGCTTAAGGTCGTAGGCATCAGTTACTGGAGACGTAAGATGCCTTCCCCGATCAAGCTGGAATTTTCTGACAAGTACGACGATCAACACGCGCAGAAATATTTGCTCAAGCATCAGGACAATCTGGCTCGCCGGTTGTCCCACAAACGCGACGAGCAGCTGGCGCGCGGCGCATTGGCCATGGCCGGTGAGCCGGGCCTGGTGTTGGACCTGCCGTGTGGCGCTGGACGCTTCTGGCCGTTACTGGCCGAAAAACCCAACCGTGTGATTATCGGAGCTGACAATTCGGCGTCGATGTTGAAGATCGCCACCGCTGCCCAACCGGCAGAGGTGGTGAAACGGGTACGCCCTTTGCAGACATCTGCCTTTGATATCGATTTGCCAGATAATTCCGTCGACAGTATTTTCTGCATGCGCTTGATGCACCACATTGGTGAGCCGGAGCACAGGCTGACAATACTGCGCGAGTTTCAACGTGTTACCCGCGACAGCGTGATTATTTCGCTGTGGGTGGACGGCAATTTCAAGGCCTGGAAGCGCAAGCGCAGCGAAGTGCGTCGTCGCAAAAAAGGTGAGCAGGAAGGTTACCAAAACCGGTTTGTGTTACCGGCTGCTACTGTCGAGGCAGAATTCGAGCAGGCCGGTTTCCGTGTTCAGGAATCCCTGGACTTCATACCGCTCTACGCCATGTGGCGAGTGTATGTATTGCGCAAGAGGTAACAGGATGGCAGTTGAGTGCGTAGTAGGCAGTCATGTAGCTCCCGAAGAACGATTTGATTTTTTCTGGCGTCAGCAAGGTGAATGGGTGGAAGAACCCAACCGTCGCCGGGGTGGTGAAAGTGGCGTGCAGCGGGTGATCAGCCCTAACGGTCGCTTGCTCTATTGCAAGCGCCAGACCGGCCACATTTACCGCAGTTGGCTGCACCCCTTTGGGCGTCCGACCGTGCTGCGTGAGCGTGATGCCCTCAAAGGCCTGCGTTTGCTGGATGTGCGTGTGCCGGAACTGGTGTTTTGCGAGGCGCGTCGCGACCCGGAGCACCAATGGAAAGCCCTGTTGGTGACCGCGTCCCTGGACGGGTTCGACGAGATCGAAAACTGGTACGCCGCCGGTGGCCGCCAACAGTATGGCGAGGCGGTCCACGAGCGCCTGCTGCAAGAGTTGGCCGGCACCTTGGCCCGTATGCACAAAGGCCGCTGGCAACACGGTTGCCTGTATATCAAGCACATCTTCGTGCGGGTGACCGGTGAGCCTGATGCGGCGACAGTGGAAGTGGCCCTGCTGGATTTCGAGAAATGCCGCCAGCGCCTGACCGCTTATCGGGCCGCGTCCCACGATATGCTGCAATTGCGCCGCCATTCGTCGTGGAATGATACCGACTGGAAAAAACTCAGCTACTTTTACGAGACGGCGTTTGGCAGCGCTATCAAGGGTTTAACCAGATGAAGCTAGAAATAGCACGAGGTTTGTTTCTGGTCGGGGCATTGGGTGTTGCAGCCCTGGCCCTGGCGGTATGGGAACAACCTCGTACACAAGTGTTGAGTGCGGTAGATGGTGGCGGGCAATGCCTGCTGCCACGCATTGCCAAGACGAGTGTGGCGGCCAAGCCCGACCATGAATTGCTGTTATTCATGTTCGGCATGTCTCAAGCGATGAGGCCGCAAAGTTGAAACGATTGACCCCGAAAAGGGCCTTGCCATGCGAGGCCCTTTTTTTATGGTGCGCCAGGCATGATCATTCCCACGCTCTGCGTGGGAATGCCTCTTGAGACGCTCTGCGTCTCGTCCGTTAGCGCCAGTGACGCAGAGCGTCACGGGCTGCATTCCCACGCAGAGCGTGGGAACGATCAGCCACAGAAGGGTAATTTCAGATCAGGTGCAGGTGATTGTCCCAAAGCCCCGCCGGTAGTTGCAGCGGTTGTGCGACCAGGTTTTTCTGGCGGCAGTCATAGAAGCGGCAACGCCCCTGACCGGATGTCACCACAAACCCATCCGCCACAGCGCCCACCCCCGCACAGTCCGGCAAGGGCCCATCCAGGCGCAGTTCGGCGGTGTCCATGTCCCAGATAAAAAAGCGGTTGCCCCGCGGTGCCGTCAACGCCACCAGGCGCAGTTCGCTGTGCACCGCCACGCTGGCGGTGTAATGCCCCATCGCCTGCAACTGTTCATCCGCCACCGGGAACGCCACGAACGGCTGCCCCGGGCGCTTGATCGCGAGCAACTCGGAACGCTCCTGGGACGGGCCCATGAACTGCTGCCCGGTCAGGATGGTGCCATCGCTGGCGATACCCATGTGCCGCACGCTGTTCATCTGCTGGGCCAGGGTTTCCTTGCTGATCAGGCTACCGTCGCGCCGCATCAGCACCAGGCTTGGCTCCATGGCATTAAGGTTCATCTCTACCCGGCTTTCGGCTTCGGTGCGAATGCCGCCGTTGGCCACAATCAGCGTCTCGCCGTCGGGCATCCACGAGACTTGATGCGGGCCGATGCCGTGGGTGGATATCTCGCCGCTGTGCACCAGCCGCTCACCTTCGAACTTATACACCCCCAACAGGCCCCGACCGGGGTCGGAGGTGTCGTTCTCGGTGGCGTACAGCCAGTCACCGCTCTTGTGGATCACCGCATGCCCATAGAAATGGCGGTTGGCGTTCGAGGTGATGGTTTGCAGCAGCCTGCCATCGCGCAGGTCGATCAGGTAGCTCTCGGTGCCTGGGCGACGGGCGACGAACAGTGCAATCGGCAAGGTCGGGTGGTTGATGATGTCATGGCAGCGCTGGCCGACCTGGGTCGCAAATACCGGCTTGCCGTCCAGGCGATAGCCGACAGCGTAGTGCTTGCCGTCGGCATCATCGCGCGCCGACAGCAGCAGCGGGCCTTTGTCTTTGTGCTTGAACAGCGTCCAGCCACCCAAGGTGATAGCGCTGAGCAGCACGCTGCCCACCGCCAAAGCCTGTCGCCTGAGCATCATCAGTCACCGTCGTTGGCGTTAAAGCCCAGTTGTACGCCCAGCGCCTTGGCCAGTTCACCTTCATGCAGGCGGTGGACCACGTTGAGGCTGTCGTAGATGTCGTTGAGTTGCTGGCGCCCGGCGTCGTCATTCAACAGTTCGTTGAGGGTGCGCTGGTTGCTGGCGAACAGTTTCAGGGACGCTGCGTAGGCGGCGTCGATTTTCTCGGCCAGTGGCTTCTGGTCCGCCGGCAGCAGGCCACGCAGGCCTTTGTTATCGACGCCCACCCACACGGTCTGAGCCGCGGCGAGGCTGGCTTCCAGGCTTTGCAGGGACGACTGGCTGCGCCAGGCATCGGCCTGGAACGGTTGCGGGATGCCCTTGGTCTGGCGGCCCATCGGGGTGCCGAGTTTTTTCTTCAGGGTGTCCAGGGCGGTCACTTGCACGCGTAGCAGGTCGGCGATGGCTTCGTGGGAATCAGCGTAGCGCTGGTTCGGAAACTTGGTCATCTGCGCGAGCATGCCGTCGGTGCTGTTCCAACTGGCCAGGATCTCTTCGGCCAGGACTTTCTGGCGTTCACCGATCGCCATCAGCAGCGGGCAATAGCGCGCTTTCTGGGCG
>NZ_WKCD01000102.1:0-17433 GCF_021606625.1 Pseudomonas sp. PA-4-8C | reverse complement strand
GAGTGGCATAGAACTTCAAGCGCGCCAGCTCGGTCATGATCAACCCTCGGGATAAGCTTTGAAATAAGTGTAAGCCACGTGTGCGAAAGTCGCCTAGGAAACCCACGGCCCAGCGTTGGGTTGGTCCAGATGTTTGTGCAGGAAGTCGGCGAAGACGCTGCGCGGTATGCCGCGGGCACCCAGGCTGTGCAGGTGATCGTTGGGCATCTGGCAGTCGATCAGCACAAACCCCCAGGCTTGCAGTTGCCGGGTCAATGTGGCGAAACCGAATTTGGAGGCGTTGTCGGCGCGGCTGAACATGGACTCGCCAAAAAACAGCTGCCCCATCGCCAGGCCATACAGGCCGCCCACCAGTTCGCCCTGGTCCCAGACCTCGACGGAATGCGCGTAGCCTCGCTGGTGCAGCTCCAGGTAGGCCTGCTGGATGCCTTCGGTGATCCAGGTGCCATCGGCGTAGGCGCGGGGCGCGGCGCAGGCTTGGATGACGGCGGCGAAATCCTGGTCGAAGGTCACGGTATAGCGCTGCTGGCGCAATAATTTGCCCAGGCTGCGGGAAACATGCAGCTCGTCGGGGAATATCACTGTGCGCGGGTCGGGTGACCACCAGAGGATAGGCTGGCCTTCGGAGAACCAGGGGAAGCAGCCATGGCGGTAGGCCTGGATCAATCGTTCGGCCGACAGGTCGCCACCGGCGGCGAGCAGGCCGTTGGGTTCGCGCATGGCCTTGGCCAGGGGAGGGAACGTCAGGGTGTCGCGTTGTAACCAGGTCAGCATGGCATCCAGGCTTACGGTAGGGGAGGGGAGTGGCAGGTCATTCACCTGCGCCGCAAGCGTTGATTATTGACGACCCGGCGCCACGGGGCCAGCCCGAATAGGCTATTGACGTGGATTAGCATGAGTGGGTGTTTCTGCAACTCTATACACAGGGTGTGGTCGTAATCGGGCCTGGCACATGCCGGCCATTTGCCAAGCTTGCCTGGATTGCTAAATACAGCTCATAAGCCTTTGTCAGCAAAGACAATGCGTGCTCAAATTGTCCGCGCAGTCAGGTGAAGGGCAAGTGTGTGGCATCACGCACGCAAACCCGTACAATGCGGCCATTGTGGCGTTATCGCCATTTCACCTATCCGTCACCTGATGTTAAAAGTAGATTCAGCAACATTCGTTCATTTTTCAGCTGCTCCGGATAGAGCAGTCGTGTGTAGTCATTCAACAGATGGACGCGCTAAAGGCGCAGGAATAGACCCGTTTTGAAGAAATCCGCCGCAGCACCTAAAGCAGCAGTCGTACCGGCCTGGCGCCAGCACCTGCATTACCGACTCAAGGAAGGCGCACTGATTGCCATCGGTGCGCTGTGCCTGTTCCTGATGATGGCCTTGCTCACCTATGGCAAGGACGATCCGGGCTGGAGCCATAACAGCAAGATCGATGATGTGCAGAATTTCGGCGGCCCGGTAGGTTCCTACAGCGCCGATATCCTCTTCATGATCCTGGGTTACTTCGCCTACATTTTCCCGCTGTTGCTGGCTATCAAGACCTGGCAGATCTTCCGCCAGCGTCACGAGCCGTGGCAGTGGAGCGGCTGGCTGTTTTCCTGGCGCCTGATCGGCCTGGTGTTCCTGGTGCTGTCGGGCGCGGCGCTGGCGCATATCCACTTCCATGCACCGACCGGCTTGCCGGCGGGCGCAGGCGGGGCTCTGGGCGAAAGCCTTGGCGACCTGGCGCGCAGGACCCTGAATATCCAGGGCAGCACCCTGATGTTCATCGCGCTGTTCCTGTTCGGCCTCACGGTATTCACCGACCTGTCATGGTTCAAGGTGATGGACGTGACCGGCAAGATCACCCTCGACCTGTTCGAATTGTTCCAGGGCGCCGCCAACCGCTGGTGGGCCGCCCGTGTCGAGCGCAAGCAAATGGTGGCGCAGCTGCGTGAGGTTGACACCCGTGTCAACGAGGTGGTGGCTCCAAGCACGCCGGATCGACGCGAGCAAGCCAAGGTCAAGGAGCGCTTGATCGAGCGCGAGCAGGCCCTGAGCAAGCACATGTCGGACCGTGAAAAGCAGGTGCCGCCCGTGATCGCCCCGGCACCGCCCAAGGCGCCGGAGCCTAGCCATCGCGTGCAAAAAGAGAAGCAGGCACCGTTGTTTATCGACAGCGCTGTCGAAGGCACCTTGCCGCCGATCTCGATTCTGGACCCGGCCGAAAAGAAACAACTCAACTATTCCCCGGAATCCCTGGCGGCTGTCGGCCACCTGCTGGAAATCAAGCTCAAGGAATTCGGCGTTGAAGTGTCGGTGGACTCGATCCATCCGGGCCCGGTGATTACCCGTTACGAAATCCAACCGGCCGCCGGGGTAAAAGTCAGCCGCATTTCCAACCTGGCCAAAGACTTGGCGCGTTCCCTGGCGGTGACCAGCGTGCGTGTGGTGGAAGTGATCCCGGGCAAGACCACCGTGGGTATCGAGATCCCCAACGAAGACCGGCAGATCGTGCGCTTCTCCGAAGTGCTGTCGACCCCTGAATACGACAACTTCAAATCGCCGGTCACCCTGGCACTCGGCCATGACATCGGCGGCAAGCCGGTGATTACCGACCTGGCGAAAATGCCGCACCTGCTGGTAGCCGGTACTACCGGTTCCGGTAAGTCGGTGGGTGTGAACGCCATGATCCTGTCGATCCTGTTCAAGTCCGGGCCGGATGACGCCAAGCTGATCATGATCGACCCGAAGATGTTGGAACTGTCGATTTACGAAGGCATCCCGCACCTGCTATGCCCGGTGGTCACCGACATGAAGGACGCCGCCAACGCTCTGCGCTGGAGCGTTGCCGAGATGGAGCGCCGCTACAAGCTGATGGCGAAGATGGGCGTGCGTAACCTGTCGGGCTTCAACGCCAAGGTCAAGGAAGCCCAGGACGCCGGCACACCGCTGACCGACCCGCTGTACAAGCGCGAAAGCATTCACGATGAAGCACCGCTGCTGACCAAGCTGCCGACTATCGTGGTGGTGGTCGATGAATTTGCCGACATGATGATGATCGTCGGCAAGAAGGTTGAAGAGCTGATCGCCCGTATTGCCCAGAAGGCGCGGGCGGCGGGTATCCACTTGATCCTTGCGACCCAGCGGCCGTCGGTGGACGTGATCACCGGCCTGATCAAGGCCAACATTCCGACGCGCATGGCGTTCCAGGTCTCCAGCAAGATCGACTCGCGCACCATCATCGACCAGGGTGGCGCCGAGCAACTGCTGGGCCACGGTGACATGCTCTACATGCCGCCGGGCACCAGCCTGCCGATTCGCGTTCACGGTGCCTTTGTTTCCGATGACGAAGTCCACCGTGTGGTCGAAGCCTGGAAACTGCGTGGCGCGCCGGAATATAACGACGACATTCTCGCTGGCGTGGAAGAGGCCGGCAGCGGCTTCGACGGTGGCAGCAGCGGTGGCGACGATGATGCTGAAACCGACGCACTCTACGACGAAGCCGTGGCCTTCGTACTGGAAAGCCGCCGCGCCTCGATTTCGGCGGTGCAGCGCAAGCTGAAAATCGGCTACAACCGCGCCGCCCGCATGATCGAAGCCATGGAAATGGCCGGCGTCGTGACCGCAATGAACACCAATGGCTCGCGTGAAGTCATCGCCCCCGGGCAGATGCGCGACTGATTCCGCGCCGCGTGGCAACACGCGGCGTGCCCTGACTACTCAATGAGGACTCCCATGCGCTTTATCCGCATGCTGTTGTTGCCGGCCCTGGCCCTGACCGCTGTTTCGGCTCACGCTGACCCGGCCTCCGTCGCCAGCCTGAAGAACCTGTTGGACAAATCCCAGACCCTCACCGCGCGCTTCTCCCAGCTGACCCTGGATGCCGGCGGCACCCAGTTGCAGGAAACCGCCGGTGAAATGGCCGTGCAGCGCCCAGGGCTGTTCTACTGGCATACCGAAGGCAAGGCGGAGCAGACCATCGTTTCCGACGGCCAGAAAGTCACGCTGTGGGACCCGGACCTGGAACAGGCCACCATCAAGAAGCTCGATCCGCGCCTGAACCAGACCCCGGCGCTGTTGTTGTCGGGTGATGTGTCGAAAATCAACGACAGCTTCGACATCACCTCCAAGCAGACCAGCAACGTCATCGAGTTCACCCTCAAGCCAAAATCCAAGGACACGCTGTTTGACACGCTGTCCCTGTCGTTCGGCAACGGCGTGATCAACAACATGCGCCTGGTCGATAGCGTCGGCCAGCGCACCGATATCCTGTTCTCCGGGGTCAAGGCTAACCAGCCGGTGCCCGCGTCCAAGTTCAAGTTCGACATCCCCAAGGGTGCCGACGTGATCCAGGAATAAACTGCCCAGAGGTTTCAAACGCTGCCCATGGATCTGTTTCGAAGTGACCCGATTGCCCAGCCATTGGCCGCGCGCTTGCGTTCGACCAATCTGGATGAGTACGTCGGTCAGGAACACCTGCTCGCTCGGGGCAAGCCCTTGCGTGAAGCCCTGGAGCAGGGTGCGCTGCATTCGATGATTTTCTGGGGCCCGCCGGGCGTGGGCAAGACCACCCTGGCGCGGTTGCTGGCGAAAGTCTCGGATGCGCACTTTGAAACGGTCTCGGCGGTGCTCGCCGGGGTCAAGGAGATCCGCCAGGCGGTGGAAGTCGCCAAGCAGCAGGCCGGGCAGTACGGCAAGCGCACTATCCTGTTCGTCGACGAAGTGCATCGCTTCAACAAGTCGCAGCAGGATGCGTTCCTGCCCTACGTCGAGGACGGTACGCTGATCTTTATCGGCGCCACCACCGAAAACCCGTCCTTTGAATTGAACAACGCCTTGTTATCACGGGCGCGGGTCTATGTGCTCAAGAGCCTGGATGAAGCGGCGATGCGAAAGCTGCTGCACCGTGCCTTGAGCGAAGACAAGGGCCTGGGCAAGCGCCAGCTGAGCCTCAGCGATGAAGGCTTCAAGATTTTACTGACCGCCGCCGATGGTGACGGGCGTCGCTTTCTCAACCTGCTGGAGAACGCCTCCGACCTGGCCGAAGACGGCGGCGAGATTGGCGTCGACCTGTTGCAAAGCCTGCTCGGTGACACACGCCGGCGTTTCGACAAGGGCGGCGAAGCCTTCTATGACCAGATTTCCGCGCTGCACAAGTCTGTACGCGGCTCCAACCCTGACGGCGCGCTGTACTGGTTTGCGCGCATGATCGATGGCGGTTGCGACCCGCTGTACCTGGCGCGTCGTGTAGTGCGCATGGCCAGCGAAGACATCGGCAATGCCGACCCGCGCGCCCTGAGCCTGTGCCTGGCCGCCTGGGAGGTGCAGGAGCGCCTGGGCAGCCCGGAAGGCGAGCTGGCGGTGGCCCAGGCCATCACCTACCTGGCCTGCGCGCCGAAAAGCAACGCGGTGTATATGGGCTTCAAGTCGGCCCTGCGTGCGGCCGCCGAACATGGCTCCCTCGAAGTGCCGCTGCACCTGCGCAACGCGCCGACCAAGTTGATGAAGCAACTGGGGTATGGCGACGAATACCGTTATGCCCACGATGAGCCGGACGCCTATGCGGCCGGCGAAGACTACTTCCCCGATGAGCTTGAACCGCAGCCGTTCTATCAGCCAGTGCCCCGTGGCCTGGAGCTGAAGATCGGTGAGAAGCTCAATCATCTGGCCGCCCTCGACCGTCTGAGCCCCCGGCAGCGGAGAAAATCATGATTCCTTTGGTGGTCGCCGTCTCGGCCGGAGGTATCGCCGGTACACTGCTGCGCTTTGCTACCGGCAATTGGATCAATGCCAATTGGCCGAAACACTTCTATACGGCGACGCTCGCCGTTAATATCGTGGGCTGCCTGTTGATCGGCGTGTTATACGGCCTGTTTTTGTTACGCCCGGAAGTGCCTGTCGAGGTACGTGCCGGCCTGATGGTTGGCTTTCTTGGCGGCCTGACGACTTTTTCATCCTTTTCACTGGATACCGTGCGCCTGCTGGAAAGCGGGCAAGTGCCGCTGGCGATTGGCTATGCGGCCATCAGCGTATTCGGCGGGCTGCTCGCCACCTGGGCTGGCCTGTCCTTGACCAAACTTTGATAACGAGAGACCGACATGCTCGATTCCAAACTGTTACGTAGCAACCTTCAGGACGTAGCGGACCGCCTGGCATCCCGTGGCTTTGCCTTGGATGTTGCGCGCATCGAAGCGCTGGAAGAACAGCGCAAGACCGTCCAGACCCGCACCGAAGCACTGCAGGCTGAACGTAATGCGCGCTCCAAGTCCATCGGCCAGGCCAAGCAGCGCGGCGAAGACATCGCGCCGTTGATGGCGGATGTCGAGCGCATGGGCACTGAGCTGTCCGACGGCAAAATCGAGCTGGAAGGCATTCAGACCCAATTGGATTCGATCCTGCTGGGCATTCCGAACCTGCCCCACGAATCCGTCCCGGTCGGCGAAGACGAAGACGGCAACGTCGAAGTGCGCCGCTGGGGCACGCCGAAAACCTTCGATTTCGAGATCAAGGACCACGTCGCCCTGGGCGAATTGACTGGTGGCCTGGATTTTGAAACCGCGGCAAAAATGTCCGGCGCACGCTTTGCCTTGCTGCGCGGCCCGATTGCGCGCATGCACCGTGCCCTGGCGCAGTTCATGATCAACCTGCACACCGGCGAACACGGTTACGAGGAAGCCTACACCCCGTACCTGGTTCAGGCGCCGGCGTTGATGGGCACCAGCCAACTGCCGAAATTCGAAGAAGACCTGTTCAAGATCAGCCGCGACGGCGAAGCCGACCTGTACCTGATCCCGACGGCCGAAGTGTCGCTGACCAATATCGTCGCCGGCGAAATCCTCGACGCCAAGCAACTGCCGTTGAAGCTGGTGGCCCACAGCCCGTGCTTCCGTAGCGAAGCCGGCGCGTCGGGGCGCGATACCCGTGGCATGATCCGCCAGCATCAGTTCGACAAGGTTGAGATGGTGCAGGTAGTAGAGCCGTCGACCTCCATGGATGCCCTGGAAGGCCTGACTGCCAACGCCGAGCGCGTGTTGCAGCTGTTGGAGCTGCCTTACCGTGTACTGGCCCTGTGTACGGGCGACATGGGCTTCAGCGCCGTGAAAACCTACGACCTGGAAGTGTGGGTGCCGAGCCAGGACAAATACCGCGAGATTTCGTCGTGCTCCAACTGCGGTGACTTCCAGGCCCGTCGCATGCAGGCGCGTTTCCGCAACCCGGAAACCGGCAAGCCGGAGCTGGTGCACACCCTCAACGGTTCGGGCCTGGCCGTAGGCCGTACCCTGGTGGCCGTGCTGGAAAACTACCAGCAGGCCGACGGTTCGATCCGTGTACCTGAGGTGCTCAAGCCGTACATGGCGGGCGTTGAGGTCATCCGCTAAATGGAATTTCTGCCGCTGTTTCATAACCTGCGCGGCAGTCGTGTGTTGGTCGTCGGTGGTGGGGAGATTGCCTTGCGCAAATCCCGACTGCTGGCCGACGCCGGCGCGGTGTTGCGGGTGGTTGCTCCCCAGATCGAAAGCCAGCTGCGTGAGCTGGTGCTGGGCAGTGGCGGGGAATTGATGTTGCGCGGTTATCAGGAGGCCGACCTGGACGGTTGCACCCTGATTATCGCGGCCACCGACGATGAGCCACTGAATGCGCAGGTGTCCAGTGATGCCAAGCGTCGCTGCGTGCCGGTCAATGTGGTGGACGCGCCAGCGTTGTGCAGCGTGATCTTCCCGGCGATTGTCGACCGTTCACCCTTGGTGATTGCCGTCTCCAGCGGCGGTGACGCGCCGGTACTGGCACGCCTGATCCGTGCCAAGCTGGAAACCTGGATACCTTCCACCTACGGCCAACTGGCCGGTTTGGCGGCGCGTTTTCGCGCCCAGGTCAAAGGTTTGTACCCGGATGTGCAGCAGCGTCGCGCGTTCTGGGAAGAAGTGTTCCAGGGCCCGATTGCCGACCGCCAGTTGGCCGGGCAGGGCGAGGAGGCCGAGCGCCTGTTGATCGAAAAGGTCAATGGCGCGCCGCCTTATGCGCCCGGCGAGGTGTACTTGGTGGGCGCGGGCCCAGGTGACCCGGATTTGCTGACCTTCCGTGCACTGCGCCTGATGCAGCAAGCCGATGTGGTGCTGTACGACCGTTTGGTGGCGCCGGCGATTTTGGAACTGTGCCGTCGTGATGCCGAGCGCGTGTACGTCGGTAAGCGTCGCGCCGATCACGCCGTGCCCCAGGACCAGATCAACCAGCAACTGGTCGACCTGGCCAAACAAGGCAAGCGCGTGCTGCGCCTTAAAGGTGGCGATCCGTTCATCTTTGGCCGTGGTGGCGAAGAGATTGAGGAATTAGCGGCCCACGGCATCCCGTTCCAGGTGGTGCCGGGTATCACGGCAGCCAGTGGTTGCGCGGCTTATGCCGGGATTCCGCTGACGCATCGCGACTATGCCCAATCGGTGCGCTTCATCACCGGCCACCTGAAGAACAATACCTCGGATCTGCCCTGGCAGGACCTGGTCGGGCCGTCGCAGACCCTGGTGTTCTACATGGGCCTGATTGGCTTGCCGATTATTTGCGAGCAGTTGATCAAGCACGGGCGTGCAGCCGATACCCCAGCGGCGTTGATCCAGCAGGGCACCACGTCCAACCAGCGCGTGTTCACCGGCACCCTGGCCGACCTGCCGCGCATGGTGGCGGAGCATGAAGTGCACGCGCCGACATTGGTGATCGTGGGTGAGGTGGTGGTACTGCGTGAAAAGCTCAAGTGGTTCGAGGGCGCCCAGTCCCAGGTCTGAACGACTGACCCACTGTAGGAGCGAGCTTGCTCGCGAAAAACTCAAGGACGCCAAGGGCTACCTGATAGCCGCGTTATCGTTGGCGTTCTTCGCGAGCAAGCTCGCTCCTACAGGCGGTTTATGTCAGCTCCATACACCTTTGCCGTGCAATGCATGGCGATCATGCTCGGTATCAAACCCCTGCAACGGCCCCTTCGGCACAATCCCCGTCGGGTTGATCGTGCGATGGCTGGCATAGTAATGCCCCTTGATATGCTCGAAATCCACCGTCTCGGCCACCCCTGGCCACTGATACATCTCCCTTAGCCAGTTCGACAAATTCGCATAGTCGGCAATCCGCCGCAGGTTGCATTTGAAGTGGCTGTAATACACCGCATCAAAACGAATCAGCGTGGTGAACAGCCGCACATCGGCTTCGGTCAGGTACTCGCCGGCCAAATAACGATGGCTGCCCAGGTGCTGTTCCAGATGATCCAATTCGGCAAACACATCATCAAACGCGCTTTCATACGCCTGTTGTGAGGTGGCGAAGCCTGCGCGGTACACGCCGTTGTTGACGGCGGGGTAGATGCGTTCGTTGAGGGCGTCGATGGTCGGGCGTAGGGCTTGGGGGTAGAAATCCAGGGTATTGCCGGTCAGCTCATTGAACGCACTGTTAAACATGCGGATGATCTCCGCCGATTCATTGCTGACGATGCGCTTGAGCTTTTTGTCCCACAGCACCGGCACGGTGACGCGCCCGGTGTAGTCGGCGGTATCGGCGGTATCGGCGGTGTAGCGTTGGTGCATGAAGTTGAAATCGTCCAGTTTGTCGCCGCTGGAGCCGTGGGCCTGGTCGAAGGTCCAGCCGTTTTCCAGCATCAGCCAACTGACCACCGAGACGTCGATCAGGCTTTCCAGGCCCTTGAGCTTGCGCAGGATCAAGGTGCGGTGCGCCCACGGGCAGGCGAGAGACACATAGAGGTGATAGCGACCGGCCTCGGCCTTGAAGCCGCCTTCGCCGCTCGGGCCTGGCGCGCCATCGGCGGTCACCCAGTTGCGGCGTTGCGCCTGTTCCCGTTGGAAAGCGCCGTCTGCGCTACTTTCGTACCACTGGTCTTTCCATTGTCCTTCGATCAATAAACCCATGACTGGCTCCTTGGCTGATAAGCGTTGGAGCCCAGTCTAAAGAGATGAGTTCGAACTAAAAGCGCAAAGAACCGGCGTGAATGATCGATTAAATCGATTTATCCCGCGCGTCCCAGTACTGCTGGGCCAATTCGAACGCCTGTTGCCGTGGGTGGCCAAGGCCGCGCAGGGCCAACGCCATGGTGGCGATCAACGCCAGTTGTGGGTAGCTGTCTTCAGCGTCGCCGCGCCACAGCGCTTTGAGGTGCTCGGGCTCAAGCGTTGCCGGCTTGACGTGGCGCTGGTCGGAGAGGGCGGGCCACTCTTCGTCCCAACTCTGGCCGCCAGTGGTGCCGTACAAGTGACTCAGGGTGTCGGGGTTGATCTCGATCTCACCGCCGTCGCCCTTGACCACAATCACGTTGTCACCCAGCAGGCCGCTGGCATCACGATGCACGCCCTGGTAACCGGGGTGGAAAATGCTTTGCAGGCCACAGCGGGCATTCAGTGGGTTGAGCAGGCGCGCCAAGGAATGGATAGGCGAACGCAGGCCCAGGGTGTTACGCAGGTCGATCATGCGTTGCAACTGTGGCGCCCAATCACCCAGCGGGATAAACGCCAGGTTGCCGTGGGCAAAGGCGCTCTCGACCTGTTGCCAATCGCGGCACAGCGGGATGTTCAAGCTGTCCAGCAATTGTTCGGTGTACAAGCGCCCCGCGGTGTGGGCGCCGCCGCCGTGCATCAGGATGCGCACGCCGTTCTGTGCCAGGCATTTGGCTGCCAGCAGGAACCACGGCAGGTGGCGCTTTTTACCGGCGTAGGTCGGCCAGTCGATATCGACGTTCAGCGCTGGCGCGTGCAGGCGCTCACGTACGGCTTCGGTGAAACCGGCGAGTTCTTCCGGGCTTTCTTCCTTGTGGCGCAGCAGCATCAGGAAGGCGCCGAGCTGGGTGTCCTCGACCTTTTCATCGAGCAGCATGCCCATGGCTTCCCGCGCTTCCTCGCGGGTGAGGTTGCGCGCGCCACGCTTGCCTTTGCCGAGGATGCGCACGAATTGTGCAAAGGGATGCTCTTGGGGCGTTACGAGAGTCAGGGGGGCAAAGTCGGTCATAAGCAATTCGTCGGCCTGGGCAGGCCCGCCAGCTTGGCGGCGAGTTTGGCGGGAGTGCCGTTGAACAATCTGTTGAGGTGCAGGCTGTTGCCCTTTTCCGGGCCAAGCTTCAAGGCGGTGTACTTGATCAGCGGGCGCGTGGCGGGAGACAACTGGAATTCGGCGTAGAACTGGCGCAGCAGGTCGAGGATTTCCCGGTGATCCGGGGTCAGCTCGATGGCTTCGGCGGTGGCCAGGGCATGCGCCACTTCATCGGACCAGTCGTTGAGGTCGACGAGGTAGCCGTCCTTATCCAGTTCCAGGGTGCGTGCGCCTACGGTCAGGGTGTTCATAGCCAGGTGTTGACCTTGTCGTAGTCGATCGACAGCTGCACGAAGCCTGGGTAATCGACGCTGTCAGCCCAGTCGGGCAGCGGCAGGTTACGCGCCTGCATGTCTTCGGCCAGCACAAACACCTTTACGCCTCTGGTTTGCAGGGCGGGCGTGTGCAGGCCGTAGGCTCCGTCACCACACAAGAGGATTGCGTCTTCGGCGCCACAGAGGCGCAGGCAGCTGTCGAGGCGGCTGTCAGTAAACGGGGAATGAGACACCACATGTAGAGTCGACATCAGAGGGTAATCACCTGGTCGTAACGGTCAATCAACTGGGAAATGGCTTGGCTGTCGAGCGCCTGCGCATTGGCGGGCGGCGGCAGCCCGCGTGCGGACAGGCTGTGGTCGCAGGCGAACACGTCGTCAATGCCGAACAGACCCAGGGCCTGCAGATTGGCACTCAGGTCTTTCTGTTGCACGGCTTTGGCAGCTTGGTTCGGCGCCAGTTGGAACACACCGTCATCCAGGAACAGCAGGCCAATGGGCAGATCGAAAGCGCCACCGGCCAGCACGATATCCAGCGCTTCCCGCGCACTCGGCCCGGACCACGGGGCCTGGCGGCTGATCACCAATAAGGATTTGGACATGTCACGGCCCTCCAAAACAGATCAGGCGGTCGGCGTCCTGGATCGCGTCATGCAATTGCCCCAGGCCCGACAACGCCCAGGGGGCTTCCAGGTTGACCGCGCTGCGTTGATAGCGCGCAGCTTCCTCGGCATTCAGCACACCCCGGCGCAGGGCGGCGGCGATGCACACCACGCCGTCGAGTTGGTGCTGGCTGACAAATTCGCGCCATTGGCGCGCAATGTCTTGCTCATCCTGGGGCGCGACAATGTTGTTGGACGCGCTGTACACGCCGTCCTGGTAGAAAAACAGCCGCACAATCTCATGCCCGCCGGCCAGCGCCGCCTGTGCGAACAACAGGGCGCGGCGCGAAGAGGGCGCGTGGGCGGCGCTATACAGTGCAATCGCGAACTTCATGGAAGACTCTGCCAACAAACGTCGGCCAATGATAAAGCCGCCGCCGCGAAAAAGCCCGCCGTGATCAAAACGGTCACTGTTGTTGATCGTTCTGACGATTGCCGGCAGGCGCCCGGCTGCCTAGTCTGTGGGTATTCGCAACCCAACTGGAGTCTCTATGTCAGGTCCCTTGGCGTCCCTCAAAGTGTTGGATTTTTCCACCTTGCTGCCTGGCCCATTTGCCTCCTTGATGCTGGCGGACATGGGCGCCGAGGTGCTGCGCATCGAATCGCCCACGCGGATGGACCTGTTGCGTGTATTGCCGCCCCATGATCGTGGCACCTCGGCCAGCCACGCCTACCTCAACCGCAACAAACGCAGCCTGGCCCTGGACCTCAAGCAGGCCGAGGCGCTGGAGATCGTGCGTGAGTTGGTCAAGGGCTATGACATCTTGCTCGAACAGTTCCGCCCCGACGTCATGGAGCGTCTGGGCCTGGGCTATGAGGCGCTGAAGGCGATCAACCCGCGGCTGATCTACGTGTCGATCACCGGCTACGGTCAGACCGGCCCCTATAAGGACCGCGCCGGGCACGATATCAACTACCTGGCGTTGGCCGGCGTGGCCAGCCATACCGGGCGCCAGGACACCGGCCCATTACCGCTGGGCGTACAACTGGCGGATGTGGCGGGCGGTTCGCTGCATGCCGTGGTGGGCTTGCTGGCGGCGGTGATTGCCAGGCAGCAAAGCGGGGTGGGGCAATACCTGGATGTGAGCATGACCGATTGCTCGTTCAGCCTGAACGCCATGGCTGGGGCCGGTTACCTGGCTTGCGGGGTCGAGCCTGGGTGGGAGAACCATGTGCTCAATGGCGGGGGTTTCTACGACTACTACCGCACACGCGATGGGCGCTGGATGTCGGTGGGCAGTCTGGAGCCGGGGTTTATGCAGCAGCTGTGCGAGGCATTGGGGCGGCCGGAACTGGCGGCACACAGCGTGACGCCCGAACGCCAGGCCGTGCTCAAACAGGCGTTGCAGGTGGAGTTCGAGAAGCGCAGTTTTGACCAGTTGTGTGAGTTGTTTGCCGGGGTGGATGCGTGTGTGGAGCCGGTGTTGAGTTTGAGTGAGGCGGTGGAGCATCCACAGTTGAAGGCGCGGGAGCTGGTCAGCCAGGTGCCCCGGGGGGATGGCTCGACACAAGCGCAATTGGCCTGCCCGCTGAAGTTCTCCGAGGGTTTACCAGCGCCCAGGCATATTGGGGTGGCGGTGGGGGCGCACAGTGATGAGGTGTTGGTGGAGTTGGGGATCAGTGCTCAGCGGATAGATGAATTGCGCCAGGCCAAGGTTGTAGGTTGACTGAGCGGGCGCTTTCGCAGGCAAGCCAGCTCCCACATTTTGGATTGCGCTCACAGATCCAAATGTGGGAGCTGGCTTGCCTGCGATGAGGCCCTCATTCCACCCGAGTTTCCCCGGTGAACACCAAGGTCTGCCGACACCGCCGACACAAATACCGCCGCCCCTGATTCACCAGCCCATGGCGCTGCGGTGAAAACGGAAAATCACTGTCCGCACACGGGCAGCGGTAAATATAGCGAGTCACCTGTCGGCGCTTGACCTCGTAGGTATGGCAACGGTCGGGCGGCAGTTCGTAAACCCCGCGCATGATCAGCTGCCATTCCTCGCCATGGGGCTGGATACGCTCGCCAAACAACTGGTGGGCAATCAGGTGCGCCACTTCGTGGGCCACGGTCTGCTTGAGAAAGTGTTGGCTGTTTTCACGGTACAACTGAGGGTTGAAGCGCAGCAGGTTCTCGTGCAAATGCGCGACACCGGCCTTCTGGCCCCGCAGCTTGAGGCTGACCTGGGGGCGTTTGAAGCTTCGTTTGAAAAAGGATTCGGCTTGCAGGAAACAATCTTCGACGCGGGTATTGAGTTGCTCGGGCATGCTGTACATATCTCCAGAGACGCCCAGTATGCCGCAAAGCTGGGTGTTTCCGAATCTGTCAGGCGCCGAATGGTCATGCATAACGCACAAAGCCACCTTGCGGTGGCCTTGCCTGCGGTTTTTTTCGGTCAACTGGTGTAGATCGGCCCGACGCCCAGGCCCCAGACGATCACGGTAAAGGCCATGATCGCTACCAGCACCACCAGGCCGACGGCCAATACCGAGCTGGAAAACAGGAAGCCTTCATCCGGGTCGATACTCATGAAGGTTGGCAGCCCCACATACAGCAGGTACACCGTGTAGCAGATCGCCGCCGTGCCCACCACCATGCCCAGCCACATATGCGGGTAGAGCGCCGCCAGCCCGCCGATAAACAAGGGTGTGGCGGTGTAAGTGGCAAACGCCACGCAGCGGGCCATGCTTGGGCTGGCGTCGTAGGTGCGGGCCATCCAGTGAATGAACGCGCCCATCACCGCCACGCCGCACAGCATGGCCGCGTAAGACATGAGAGTCATCCACAGCGCGCTTTCCTGGGTCAGCATCACCGGGGCGCGGTTGCCGATGACCCAGCCGACCTGGGTGGTACCAATAAAGGCGGAAATGGCGGGGATCGCCGCGAGAATCAGGGTATGAGTGAGGTACATGTGGCCGATGCTTTCTTCTTTATCGCCACGGATTTCCCGCCATTCCTGGTCGGGATGGGTAAACAGCCCCACGACGTGATGGATCATGCCAGTCACTCCTGTCGTTATTACCATCGCCCCCCATCGGAGCGCCCACGGGCCAAATGGCCTGAAAGGTCTGGATAGATGTGCGACCTCAAGTCGCAGTATAGGAAGGGATGACCGGAATAACCGTAGGGCCTTTAGAGCAAATTGCGCTGTAAACACGGGCGCTAATCGCGGTGCGGTCTGTCAGGGCTCATGCGATCCAGTGTGGGAGCTGGCTTGCCTGCGATGGCGGCCTGTCAGGACCGCAGGTGTTGACTGGCACACCGCTATCGCAGGCAAGCCAGCTTCCACATTGGAACTGCGCCAGTCTTGCCGGTAAAATGCTGCGCTTTTCGTCACACACCTTTGCGGATCCAAGCGCCATGGGCACTCTTACAGTCAACCAGAACAAACTGCAAAAACGCCTGCGTCGCCTGGCCGGTGAAGCAGTCGCCGATTTCAACATGATCGAGGACGGCGACAAGGTCATGGTCTGCCTCTCCGGCGGCAAAGACAGCTACACCATGCTCGACGTGTTGCTGCACCTGCAAAAGGTCGCACCGATCAAGTTCGAGATCGTGGCGGTCAACATGGACCAGAAGCAACCCGGTTTCCCCGAGCATGTGCTGCCGGCCTACCTGAAAGAACTGGGCGTCGAGTACCACATCGTCGAGAAAGACACTTACTCGGTGGTCAAGGAACTGATCCCGGAAGGCAAGACCACCTGCTCACTGTGCTCGCGCCTGCGCCGTGGCACGCTCTACACCTTTGCCGATGAGATCGGCGCGACCAAGATGGCCCTGGGTCATCACCGCGATGACATCGTCGAGACCTTCTTCCTCAATATGTTCTTCAACGGCTCGCTCAAGGCCATGCCGCCCAAGCTGCGTGCCGATGACGGGCGCAACGTGGTGATCCGCCCGCTGGCGTATTGCAACGAGAAGGACATCCAGGCTTACTCCGACTTCAAGCAATTCCCGATCATTCCGTGCAATCTGTGCGGCTCCCAGGAAAACCTGCAGCGCCAGGTGGTCAAGGACATGCTGGTGGATTGGGAGCGCAAGACCCCAGGGCGTACCGAAAGTATCTTCCGCAGCCTGCAAAACGTGATCCCGTCACAATTGGCCGACCGCAACCTGTTCGACTTCACCAGCCTGAAAATCGACGAGACCGCCGCATCGCGTTTTGTCAATGTAGTGAACCTCTGAGTCTTCCCAAGGCTCTAGTACACGGCGCTTGCGAGCGCCGTTTTCAATTCGACTGACAGGAGAGGGCATGCGCGATTACAAGTGGCTGCACGAATATTGTCTGAACCGCTTCGGTTCGGCGGCCAAGCTGGAAGCCCATCTGCCGGTGCCCAAGACCCCGGCGCAATTGCGCAAGATCACCGATGACCGTTACCTGTCGACCTTGGCGCTGCGAGTGTTCCGCGCCGGTTTGAAGCACAGCGTGGTCGATGCCAAATGGCCGGCGTTCGAGCAGGTATTCTTCGGCTTCGACCCGGAAAAAGTCGTGCTGATGGGCGCCGAGCACCTGGAACGGCTGATGCAGGACACCCGCATCATCCGCCACCTGGGCAAGCTCAAGAGTGTGCCGCGCAATGCGCAGATGATCCTGGATATCGAGCAGGAAAAAGGCAGCTTCGGCGCATTTATCGCCGATTGGCCGGTGACTGATATTGTCGGGCTGTGGAAGTACCTGAGCAAGCATGGCCACCAGCTGGGCGGGCTGTCGGCGCCGCGCTTTTTGCGCATGGTCGGCAAGGACACCTTTGTGCCAAGCGATGACGTGGTGGCGGCGCTGAATGCGCAGAAGATCGTCGACAAGGCCCCGACCAGCCTGCGCGATTTGGCGACGGTGCAGGGTGCCTTCAACCAGTGGCACGCCGAGAGTGGGCGGCCGATGTGTCAGCTGTCGATGATGTTGGCCTACACCGTCAACCATTGATACTGATCGTTCCCACGCTCCGCGTGGGAATGCATCCTGTGACGCTCCGCGTCACCCTTGCACTAGGCCCGGGACGCAGAGCGTCCTGGGCAGCATTCCCACGCGGAGCGTGGGAACGATCAGTCAATCGGCCAGTCGCCGGTTCAACTGATGCCGCCAACGCACATACAGCAATGCCGTGCAAAACACCGCCAGGCTAGCGAGCATTTCCAGCACCCCAAACCACTGGCGGTTCGGGTCATACGCGGCCAGCGCGCCCTTGATGAAATACAGGTTCACCACAAAACACATCCACGAATGCCCGCGTGCGCTGCCCATCAGCATGCCTGGGGCGAGTATCAGCAGCGGTACCAGTTCGATCAGCAGGATGACCCACGGGCGCGCCCCATGCAGGTCGGCGACAAACAGGTAATAGCCACACAGCAAGCCCACCAGGCCCAAAAACGCCAGCAGGCTCAGCGCGCGTGCCACCTTGACCCGCGGCTCCAGCCACTCCCGTGGCGGCAGGACCTTAGGCTTCCTGGCCACGGCCG
>NZ_WKCD01000101.1:0-17454 GCF_021606625.1 Pseudomonas sp. PA-4-8C | reverse complement strand
CGGCAGGGATGCCGGTTTAGCCGCCCCGCGCCATGGATGGCGCGTGGCGGCGGCCCCCCAAATCACTGGCGGATTACGGGCACACCGAGCCCAAGCGAGGTGCCGAGTGGTGGGGCAAGAGCCCTTTGGTTACTTTGGGCTGGGCCGGCATTCCGGCTTTTCCAAAGTGACCCGCCGTTGAACCCTAGGTGGCCGTTACCTAAATAACGGATATGTACCCGGTCCAACTGTGTTGACTGTTAGGCCGTCTTCGCAGGCAAGCCAGCTCCCACATTGGATCGCAGTGCCTAAGCTAAATCCTTCGGCGGCGGTTGAGCTGGGGGATGGCGGTTTGGGGTGCTTCTACACGCGGGGCCTGCGCCGCTGTTTTCGCGGCCAGTTGCGCCAGTGTGGGCTGGCTGAACAGGGTGCGGGCGTCCACGTCCAGCCCGGCCTTGCGCAGGCGGGCGACAAGGTTCACTGCCAGTAGGGAGTGCCCGCCCAGTTCAAAGAAGTGGTCATGGCGCCCTACCCGTTCGAGTTTCAACACCTCGGCCCAGATCCCGGCCATCAGGCTTTCCACCTCGCCCACTGGCGCTTCGTAGGCTCGGCTAAGCACAGCCTCCAGCCCTGGCGCTGGCAGGGCCTTGCGGTCGAGTTTGCCGGCGGGGTTGAGGGGCAGTGCGTCGAGTTGCACGAAGGCGGCCGGCACCATGTATTCCGGCAGGTGTTCCAGCGCATGGTCACGCAAGGCTTGCAGGCTCGGCGCCTGGCCGCGCAGGGTGAAGTAGGCCACCAGGCGCTCATCGCAAATCAATACGGCCACCTCGTGCAACGCCGGGTGGGTGGCCAGGCATGCTTCGATCTCGCCCAGTTCCAGGCGCACGCCGCGCAGTTTGACTTGGAAGTCGTTGCGCCCGAGGAACTCAAGCGTGCCGTCGGGCAGGTAGCGCACCAGATCGCCGGTTCGATACAGGCGGTCGCCAGCCACGAAGGGGCTGTCGATAAAACGTTCGGCAGTCAGCTGCTCCAGGCCCAGGTAGCCACGGGCAACGCCGACGCCGCCGATGTGCAATTGGCCGCTGATGCCCATGGGCACCGGCGCATCATGGGCGTCTAGCACGTACAGGCGGGTGTTGTTGATGGGGCGGCCAATCGGCAGTTGCAGGATGGGCACCGGCGCGCCGGGTTCGAGGGTCCAGGCGCTGCTGTCCACCGTGGCTTCGGTGGGGCCGTACACGTTGTGCAAACGCACCCTGGGCAAGCGCGCCTGTACGCCCCGGGCCAGGGCGGCGGTGAGTTCACCGCCGCCGCACAGCACATCGGTGAGGCTGGTGCACAGGGCCGATTCATCCAGGTCGAGAAACTGCTGCAACATGGCGGGCACGAACTTGATCACGCTGATCTGCTGCGTGCGAATCACTTGCGCCAGGTACGCCGGCTCGCGGTGCCCATCGGGCCGCGCCAACACCAGGCGCATGCCGTTGCTCAACGGCCAGAACAGCTCCCACACTGAACCGTCGAAGCTGAACGGTGCGCGCTGCAACAAGGCGCCGCCTTCGGCGTTCGGGCACAGGTGCGAGCCCCACTGCAGCAGATTGCCCAGGCCGCGATGCTCGATCATCACGCCTTTGGGTGTGCCGGTGGAACCCGAGGTGTACATCACGTAGGCGAGGTTGGCGACGCTCAAGCCGGGCACTTGTGGGTTGTCGATCGGTGCATGGTTCCAGGCGCAGTGGTCGAAGTCGATCAGCGGGATCGAGACATCGCCCACCACGTCGCGGGTGGCGGCCTGTACCAGCAGCGCCACCGGCTGGCTGTCGGCAAGCATGTAGGCCAGGCGCTCGCGTGGGTAACCGGGGTCGAGGGGCACATAGGCGCCGCCGGCCTTGAGAATGCCCAGCAAGCCCACCACCAGATCCAACCCTCGCTCTACGCACAATGCCACCCGCGCGTCGGGCTGTACGCCGTGCTCGCGCAAGTGGAAGGCCAGTTGGTTGGCGCGTTCGTTGAGCTCGCGGTAGGTCAATGCCTGCTCATCCGTCTGCACCGCGATGGCATCGGGGATTCGCCGCGCATGGGCTTCAAACAGCGCTTGCACGGTCAACGTGTGCGGGTGGTCGGTGGCGGTCGTGTTGAAGTCCACCAGCAATCTGCGCAGTTCGCTGGCGGGCAACACTGGCACCTCGCGCAACGGCATTTTCGGCGTGTTTTCCAGTGCGTCCGCCAGGCCGTTCAGGGTGACGTCCAAGTAATCCAAGACCCGTTCAGCGCCGACTGCGCGTGGCGTCTTGGCCTTGAGCCGCACGCCACTGCCCAGGTCGTCCACCGTGAGCATCAACGGGTAACTGAGGATGTCTTCACTGCTGAGCAAGGCAATGCCCGGCACCAGGTTCAGCTCGGGGTCGGCCGAGGTGTGACGGTAGTTGAGCAGGCTGTTGAATAGCCCGGTCACCCCACTGCAGCGCTGGGCCAATGCCAGCGACGCCTGTTCATGGGCGAGCAAGGCACTCAGTTGCGCGTGGGTGTCGTGCAGCGCCTGCGCCACGTTTTGCCCTGCCAGGCGCAGGCGCAGCGGCAAGGTGTTGATGAACATGCCCAAGGCCCGCTCGGCCCCCTCGCCGGCTTGCAAACGGCCGAGCAGCACGGTGCCGAACACCACGTCTTCGCGGCCCGCGACACGGCTGAGCACCTGAGCCCAGGCCAGGTGGAACAGGCTCGCAGCACTCACCCCAAGGGCTCGGGCCTGGCTGCGCAGGCGTAGATTGAGCGTGTCGCTGAGCGCACGCTGCGCCTCTTCGGTTTCGGCGCGATTGGCCTGGCGCTCCTGCAGGCCGAACGCCAAGGTCGGCTCATCTACATCCGCCAGACGCTCTCGAAAGAACGCTTCATGCGCCGCCTGGCGCACGGTCGAACGGGCGTGCGCCACCATATTGCGATAAGGCACGGGCGCCGGCAGTTGCGCCTGTTGGCCCAGCAAATGGGCGCGAATCTCGTCCACCAGCAGCGTGGTCGACGTGGCATCGTTGACCAGATGATGAAAGCGCAGCCTGGCGACCCAGCGCTGGTGCTGGGGCTCCTCGGCGTAATCCAGGGCCATCAGCGGCGCCTGGCGCAAGTCCAGCGGTTGCGCCGGTTCGCGCAGCAGTTCAACCCGCAACTGCGCCTGGCGCCACACCACCTGCATTGGTTGTTCAAGGGCATCCCACACCAGGCTGGTACGCAAAATATCGTGGCGATTGATCACCTGTTGCAAGGCACTGGCAAAGGCCTCCAGTTGCTCGCGGTGCGCAAAACTGAACAGCGCCTGTTGCTGGTACGGGTCGTGCGCGTCGGTGAGGTGGTGGTAGAGCAACCCTTCCTGCAACGGCGCCAGCGGGTAGAGGTCCTGCACATTGGCGGCGCCACCGGGGATGCCGGCGACGATGCGGTCGAGGCTGGGTTGATCGAGTTCGGCCAGGGCGAGCAAGTCCGTGGTGATATGGGTGCAACCGGCCGGGATTCGATTGGCCGGCACCGCCTGTTCGTGACCGCCACACGCCGCCGCCAGCGCCGCCACGGTGGGCTGGCCGAACAGCACCTGCACGTCGGCGCGCAGGCCGGCCTCGCGCATACGCTGCACCAGCTGCACCGCCAACAGCGAATGCCCGCCCAGCTCGAAGAAATGGTCATGGCGGCCCACTGGCTGCACGTGCAGCAACTCGGACCAGATCTGCGCCAGTGTGGTTTCCACGCCCTCCTGTGGCGCTTCGAAGCGACGGGTGATAAAGGCTTCCTGGGTGGGTGACGGCAAGGCTCGGCGGTCGAGCTTGCCGTTGGCGGTGAGGGGCAACGCGTCGAGGCGCACGTAAGCCGCGGGCAGCATGTAGTCCGCCAGCGTGGCTTGCAGGTGGGTGCGTAGTGCTTCGATTTCCACAGGCTGACGTGGCACAAACCAGGCCCATAATTGCCCGTCGCGAAACTGCACCACCGCGTCCTGAAGCGCCGGATGGCTGGCCAGGGCCGATTCGATCTCCCCCAGTTCGATGCGCACGCCCCGGATTTTTACCTGATCGTCGTTGCGCCCCAGGTAGTCGAGAGTGCCGTCTGGCAGCCAGCGCGCCAGGTCGCCGGTGCGGTACATCCGACCACCGCTGAAAGGGTCGTCGAGAAAACGTTCGGCACTGAGTTCCGGACGGTTCAGGTACCCCCGCGCCACACCCTTGCCGCCGACATACAACTCCCCCGCCACGCCAATCGGCACCGGACGTTGTTGCGCGTCCAGCAGGTAGACCCGGGCATTGGCGACCGGCGAACGGCTGGCCCACCTCGACACGCCCCGAGGTCGCCACCACCGTGGCTTCGGTGGGACCATAGTTGTTCACCACCGCAAACGTCTGCGCCTGGGTGAAGGTGCGCAGGCGGTCGCCGCCGATCAGCAAGGTGCGCAAGGTGGGATGCCCCAGCCCCTGGCTGAACGCATATTCGGCCACAGGCGTGGGCAGGAAGCACACATCCAACGGTTGCGAGCGCCACCAGCCGAGCAACGCGTCGATATCTTCCGCGCCCTCCTGAGCCGGTGGCAGATGCAAGGTCGCGCCCACGCACAACGCCGGCCAGACCTCCCAGGCCATGGCATCAAAACCGAAGCCTGCGACGCTGGCGGTGTGGCTGCCCGCGTGCAGGTCGAACGCCTGGCAATGCCAGTCCACCAGGTTCGACACGCTGTGATGTTCAACCATCACGCCCTTGGGCAAGCCGGTGGAACCCGAGGTGTAAATCACATAGGCCAGGTTCGACGGCGTGACCGCAACCTGAGGGTTGCTGTCGATGGACGCATTGCCAGGCTCCAGCGCGATCACCGGTACCGTCGAGACGGGCAGACGCTGGCGTAAATCGTGCTGGGTCAGGATGGCCACGGGCGCGCTGTCGTGCAGCAGGTACTCCAGGCGTTCGGCGGGATGGGCCGGGTCCAGCGGCACGTAGCAGGCGCCGGATTTGAGGATCGCCAACAGCCCCGCCAGGGTGTCAAGGCCACGTCGGGCCAGGATCGCAACGCGGTCATCGGGCTGTACGCCGAGCGCCACTAATTGGTGGGCCAGCGTATTGGCCTGGCGGTTGAGTTGGGTGTAGCTCAGTGCGCGGTCCTGATACACCGCCGCAATAGCGTGGGGCGTACGTGCGGCCTGGGCTTCAATGCGCTGGTGCAGGGTTTGCGGCGTAGCGTTGGGTTGCGCGGTGGCGTTCCAGTGCTGCAATCGGGCCTGCTCCTGGGGCAACAGCATGGAAAACTCAGCGATGGGCAGCGCAGTATCTTCCAGCCCCTGTTCCAGCAGCCCGATGAAGCGCTGGGCCAATGCCTGCACGTCGCCCGCCTGGAAATACGCCTCGTTGTAGACGCAATGCAGCCAGGCATTGTCCTGGTAACGATGGCTGCGCAGGTGAATGGCGAGCGGTAGCGCTTCATGCTGATTGGAAACCTTGATCGCGCGGGCCTGGACCTGACCGAAGCGCAGATCGTGGTCGTCCTGCTCGAACGATACCGACACGTCAAAGAGTTGCCCGCGATCCGTTCGGCGCAGGCCCAGCTCGCGGTTCATCTCACTCAACGGGAAGCGCTGATGACGAAAGTCCTGCTTGAGCTGATCACGGATGCCACGCACCAGGGCACCGAAAGACACGCCCTCGCTGAACGCAAAACGTACCGCGCTGACCTGGGTGAACAGGCCCACAGTGGCGCGAAAACGCGCGTTGGAGCGGTTGAGAATCGGCAGCCCCACCGCCCATTCCTGGCGTTGGCTGGTGCGGGTGAAATACACATACATCGCCGCCAGCAACACATGAAAGGCCGACGCCTGGTAGTGGTTGGCAACCTGCTCCATGCGGCTCTGCAACGGCACCGGGAAGCCTTGCACCCAAGTGTTGCTCGACGTCTTGGCGTTGTGCCTGGGGGTGAGCAGTGGTTCGGGCAGCACTTGGTATTTGCCCAGCCAATAGTCGCGGTCGCGGGCGTAGCGGGCCGATTGCAGGTAGCGCTGGTCGGTGTCGATAAAGTCGATGTAGGACGGCGCCAGCAGCTCAGTGTCGCGCCCCTGCTCCAGGGCGCTGTAGAGCTGCGCGAGGGATTGCAGCATCTGGCCGAAGCCCCAGCCGTCGAGGATCAGGTGATGAGCCTGGGTGCCGAGGCGGTAGTGATCATGGTCAAGTTTGACCAGGAAAAACCGGCACAGTGGTTCGCCGCTCAGGGCGTAGGGCCGGGCCATTTGCGCCTGCATCAAGGCTTGGGTTGCCGCCGATGGGTCGGGCAGCGCGGAGAAATCATGCAGCGCCATCTCCACCCTCAACTCAGGGGCGTATGTTTGCCCAGGCAGGCCATTGGCGTCGGTATGCAGTTGAGTGCGTAGCGCATCGTGACGGGCCACCAGCAGTGCGACGGCACGGCGCATGCGTTCGGGCTCGACGGTGCCGGCAAAATCCAGGTAGCCGCCAATGTTGTACAGCGGCGAGTCGCCCACGCGCAGTTGGTCGAGCCAAATGTCTTGTTGGGGGCCAGTGAGGGGGAAGCGGGCCGGCAGGCTGGAGGAATGCTGCATAAGATCCTTCTCATGGGGGTCAGGCACTGGCCGCGCAGAGGTGGCCCATTACACCGATGTGGCCGGATTTGAGCATGGGCGCCGGGGGGTGTCTGACACCCGAAACCCGGACATTCAAATGGATGGAGAGGCCTTGGTCGAAGGTTCATGGCTGAAACGATTAAAGCGTTGTAGGAGATTGGCTACATCGGATCCATCCCGAGTCTCTTAGCAACCTCTTTATTTTATAAATTCATTATTTACATCAATAAGTTAACCAAGGCTAAAAATAACTTACGCCTGTACGTAGCCGGCTTAATTCAAGAGAAACGTCGGTTTAATGGCGCAGTTTTTATGGCAGCTTGTGTCCCTCGTTTCCGCTACATACGTAGGACAAATCCCTATGGCTAAATAACATCTCGAACGCCGAGTTACGTTCAAGCAGTACGGAGCGCCCTGCGCAGGCCCTGGGCAACCGTTGACGGTTTTCGACATCAAGGATGAGATGGCTATGAGTCTGACCTCAAGTATTGGCGACACATGCGGCCCGCTTTTTTATGCCGAAATGGGCGAGTTGATTTCAAACAGCGGCGACGAACATTTCGCCGCCACCATGCTGCAGCTGGTGGGCAAGTGGGTACCGATTCATCTGGTGGACCTCAGCGAGTGGACCCTGGATGAACTGCGCGACCGCGTACTGGACATAAAGCTACTGGGCAGCGCCGGGGTGAAGAAGGATTTGTCTGTGCCCCAGACCCTGCATGCGCTGAACGACCACCCGTTGTTGCGGCAGATGCTGCACATGCAAGATCCGCTGCTGATCCAGATGAACGCCAAGGTCAACAGCACGCACCCGCGCGGCACCTCGCACCAGTGCAACCTGGTATCGCGCCAGGGCAACCGGCGCTGTGTGATTTCGTTCTACCGCCTGCCGACCCAGCAGGGGTTTTCCCTGGCTGAGTTGTCGTTTCTCAAGTGCCTGTCGGACACGCTGTTGCCGTTGATGGAGCGGCACGCCCAGTGCCTGCGCCAGGCGCCACACGCCGAGACTGAGCCGGCCCATACCCTGCTGGAACAATCGCAGTTGCAGCGTGAGTTCTACAAGCGCTTGTCTTTGAGCGACATCACCCTTTCGGCGCGGGAACAGGAAGTGTGCCTGGGCCTGCTGACCGGCGGCACCGTGCCGCAAATCGCACAGAAACTCAGCGTCAAAAACAGCTCGATCGAGACCTACCTCAAGCGCGCCGCCGCCAAGCTGGGCGTGAGCGGCCGACATGGCCTGGCCAAATGGATGGTGGGCGCCTGATGAATAAACAGACGCTGTGCACCCTCGGCATGGCCTGGATGCTCGGCGGTTGCTCGCTGATCCCCGAGTACCAGCAGCCAGCGGCGCCGACGCCTGCGCAGTACCCCCAAGGCGGTGTCTACCGCCTGGCGCAGGCCGGCAACATGGCGCAGAACCCGGACTGGCAGCAACTGTTCCACGACCCGGCGCTGCAACAGTTGATTAATGATGCGCTGGTCAACAACCGCGACCTGCGGGTGGCAGCCCTGAATGTGCAGGCGTTCCAGGCGCAGTACCGTATCCAGCGCGCGGATTTGTTCCCAGCGATCTCCGCCACCGGCGCCGGCAAGCGCCAGAAGTTGCCAGGGAGCGTGACCGGCACCGGCAAGTCAGCGATCACCTCCAACTATTCCGCCACCTTGGGGCTGAGCGCCTATGAGCTGGATTTGTTCGGCCGCGTGCGCAGCCTCAGCGAACAGGCGCTGCTTACTTACCTGGGCAGCGAACAAGCGCGGCGCAGCGCGCAATTGAGCCTGGTGGCCAACGTCGCCAATGCCTACCTGACCTGGCGGGCCGACCAAGAACTGCTGGCCCTGGCCGAGCAAACCCTGGCGGCCAACGACCACAGCTGGCAATTGACCCGCCGCAGTAAAAGCGCAGGCAAAGCCTCGGCGCTGGACGTGGTGCAAGCGCGCACAGCGGTGGAAAGTACTCGCGCCAGCGTGGCCCGCTATGAGCGCCAAGTGGCCCAGGACCTCAACAACCTCATGTTGCTGGTGGGTGGCCCAGTGGATGAACACTTGCCCGCGCGCCCGCTGGCCGACGATCTGGTCGCCCGCGTGCCCGCCGGCTTACCCTCGGACCTGCTGCAACGCCGCCCGGATATCCTCCAGGCCGAATACCAGCTGCAGGCGGCCAACGCCAATATCGGTGCGGCCCGTGCTGCGTTCTTTCCTTCAGTGACCCTCACGGCAAACGCGGGCAGCACCAGCACAGAGCTGTCGGGGCTGTTCAAGGGTGGCTCGGGCAGTTGGACATTCCAACCGCAGATCAACCTGCCGATCTTCAACGCCGGCAGCCTGCGTGCCAGCCTGGATTACGCCAAGCTGCAAAAAGACATCACCGTGGCCCAGTACGAAAAATCCATCCAGGCTGCCTTCCAGGAAGTAGCCGACGGCCTCGCCGCACGCCAGACCTTCAACGACCAACTGGCGGCGCAACGGGATTTCGTCGAGGCCAACCAGACCTATTACAACCTGGCCCAGCACCGTTACCGCAGCGGCGTGGACAGCAACCTGACGTTCCTCGATGCGCAGCGTTCACTGTTCAGCGCACAACAGGCGCTGATTGTGGACCGGCTGGCGCAGTTGGTCGCCGAGGTGAACCTGTATACGGCGCTGGGTGGCGCGTGGACGCAATGGCCGAACCTGGCGGCCGCGCGTTAGAGCAACTTGAGTCCAGACTCGGCATGACGATTTGGGTCGCGGCTATCCAGTGGCTGTTTGTGCCCATAACTGTCCACGAAGCCGCCCACAGCGGCCATCGAATGGAACCCGCTGTTGATCGTGCCGATGGCGCCGTTGAGGAAGTCCTGGAGGGTTGCGGGCGCAACGAAGTCTTTCAAGCCCAGGCGACGCAACGCTTGCCCCGGATACTCACCATCATTGAGGCTGCGCATGGCGGCGGCAAAGCTCTTATTGGCCTCCCCATCATTATTTTCAAGGTAGGCTCGCTTGGCACTGACAGCGTATAAAAACTGCGCATTGACCAGAACATCGTTGGGCCTGTCGGTGCCGAAGTGGGCGCCGGCCTTGGCCTGCTTCAGTTCGTCATCGGTGATGTGCAGTTTGAACCCATCGCGCATGACAATGCGATAGCCGCTATCGGTGGCCTCAATGGTTTTGTAAATACCGTAAGGGTTATGGCCGAACCTCATCATCGCGGCTTTAATCGCGGATATCGTCACGCAATTACCTTCGGCCAATTGGTAAAAGTCTTTGAAAATATCACCGGGCTTGATGCCCGTGTTCGCAGGCGTACCTTTCAAGAATTCGTCACGTTTGCCGTTGCGTTTATCGGGGACCGGCGCAGGCAAAGGTGTTGAATCGACTTCAGGTTTTAACCGCGCAGATAACACCGTCAACAAGCGCTCCAATTCGCCGACCAGGCGACTGAGTTGTTCAGAAGTTCCAGTTGGGGCAGAGGCGTTGGCGAAGGGCAAAACACGTGGCGAAGTGACCGCGTCGCTTGCCCTGGCATGACCAAAAGCAGCAGTGTTAACAGAAGACACTAACATGTTGAACAACCCCTATTATTCACTAAATACTTTAAATCACCCGCGAAGCGTGACCACCTTCAATGACGGTGAAACCGGCGTGTTATATAACTGCCCCTCCATCACGCCCTCAATAATTACACCGTTCTTGTTTCGTGCGCCCTTGTCCAACGGCACGCCGACCTGCGTGCCCAATGCACTGGCATCGATGACCTGCAGATGTTCTTTAAGCCCCAGATAGGACAGCGCCGTATCACCGTCGATGCCGCCTCCGGCCCCCGACAGCACACCGGGATAAGTGCGATGGGCGTGGTACGCACTGTCTTTGCCGTACAGGCTCATGAAGGGGTCCGTTGCGCTGTCGCGCTCAAGCTCCAGGTATTGACGCTTGCTCATCACAGCAAACAGAAATTGCGCATCCTTGACCATGCCTTCATCGCCGCCACTGAACTTTGCCGCCTTGGCCGCCAGTTCAAGTTCTTCAACGGTGATTGTCAGCTTGAAGCCGTCTCGCATCGTCACGTCATAGTGGTCACCATGTTTGGCGACGTGCTTGAAAATCCCGGCTGGGCTTTGCCCGAACGTGGCCATAGCAACCTTGATCGCGGCCACGTGCTCCTCTCGGCCCAGAGCACCCAGATAAGGAAAGTTCTCATACGTGGCACGCAACCCATTGTGCAGATCGTCAGGCTTTTGACCTTTGGGTTTTTCAGACATAAACGCAGTGATTGGCTCATAGTTTTTATCTGAGAACATCTCAATAAGTTCGGTATCAAACGCGTTACGGGTACTGGCCAGGTTCGACCGGTTCATGAACGGTGCCAATTGTTCTTTCCACTCACCCCTGATGGTGGGAACGCTGTCCGGTGCAGGCACGGTATTAACCAGCGGCCTGTGCGGTGAACTCACAAGTGGGGTTGGGTAAGCCGTAACGGGTGGCTGTGGTTTCGGCGCCTCATTCTCCCTGCTCATCCAGGTTTTAAGTGACACGACTAATGTACCCAACAACTTCAACAGCTCCCCCAGCTCTGCGTCCCGGTTTGAGTTGACACTTGGGCCAATCGGAGAATGTGCCGGTAATTTACCAAAGTGATTGGGTTGATCTGTCACTGCCTGATCAAGGGTTTTACCAGGCGATGTAAACCTTGAGTGCGCGGGCGAATAAGCAGGCTGAGTGTGCGTGAGCATGGTAGGGCGTCTCATTTGATCGAAGGGGGATAATCGCGAACGGTCTGGCACTACTTGCCCACTGCCACTGCCGAACCCGGCACTGAACAAGTACTCTTGCGTGGCCAGGCGGGGGGAAAGGTTCCGGCTCGACAGGTAACAACATCCTTCTCGCTTAACGGACCACTATCAGCCAATTCCTCAACGTTGCGTTTTTTGTCCGACTCCTTATCAGCGCATCCCCGCCTGCCGTATCCGATACTCCCCCGGCGTCATCTGCGCATACCGCAAGAAAAACCGGCTGAAATACGCCGGGTCCTTGAACCCCAGCTGGTAGCAGATTTCATTTGCCGAACTGCCGGTAAACAACAGCAGGCGCTTGGCCTCCTGCATCAGCCGCTCCAGGATCAGGCGCTTGGAGGGCAGGTCGGCAATGCGCCGGCACACTTCATTGAGCCGCGCCTGGGTCACGCCAATACTTTCGGCATAACGCGCCAACGGCCAATGTTCCAGGTAGTGGGCTTCGATCAGCTCGTTGAAACGATGGAAGATGCGCAGGTCTTCATGGGCGGTCGGGCGTGCCGGCTGGGCGTGGGCGCACAGGCGCAGCAGGCGGATCATGATCAGCCTTGTGAGGCTGTCGAGGGCGGCGGCGCGCCCTGCCCGTTCGGTGTTGATTTCACTGCACAGCGCCTCGAAGAGTTGCTCCAGCCCCTCGGCGTCGCCATTCAAGGCGACACAGGCTGCACCGGAGGCAAGGCTGGGATCGGCGTCGATCAAACTCCACACCAGCTGCTGGCGCACCGTCAATACATGCCCATCGGCATCCGCTTCGGTGACAAAAGCGTGGGCCACCGTGGGCGGCGTGAGAAAAAACATCGGCCCCGATTCAACGTACTGGCGGTCATCCAGATACACCCGCACCGCGCCACTCTTGACGTAATGCACCTGGAAAAACCGGTCATGGCGATGCACCGCCATATTGCGCCCGAAAAAACCCGCCAGGTTGCCGAGCTTGTCGTAATGCACCTCGGCGTCGCTGTAGCGCTGGTCGTAGACCTGCCCGATGTTGATGTTGGGGATCGGCTTCACGGGGCTCTCTTCTTGTTGTTGTGAGGCCAGTGCAGTGTGCCACGCTTGACGGTAGTTAACATATTAATTATAACGTTAACAACTTAACGAACTGCCTATGCAGCCGTCGTCACCGCCAGGAGAAACGCATGAGCCGTACCCTGCATGATGTTGCCAGCGGCACCCTGTTCGGCGTTGCGCTGAACTACCAGGGCCTGCTGGACCAGCATCTCGCCGCCTTCCAACAGGCGCCCTACCAGAAGCCGCCAACCAAGCCGGTGCTGTTTATCAAGACGCCCAACACCCGCAATGCCCATCGCGGCGTAGTGCTGCAGCCTGCGGGCGAGCGCCTGCAACCGGGCCCGGCGCTGGGCGTGGTGATCGGCCAGCGCGCCAGCCGTGTCAGCCTGGAGAACGCCATGGCCCATGTGGCCGGGTATGTGGTGGTGAATGAATTCAGCCTGCCGGAAGACAGCTACTACCGCCCCGCCGTCAAAGCCAAATGCCGCGATGGTTTTTGCGCCCTGGGCCCGCAGCTGGTTGCGCGGGATCAAGTCGCCAACCCCAACCAACTGAGCCTCAAGCTGTTCGTCAATGGTGAGCTGCGCCAAGAAAGCTCCACCGCCGATTGGGTACGGGACATCCCGCAATTGATCGCCGAGATCAGCGAGTTCATGACCCTGCATCCCGGCGACGTGCTGATCACCGGCACCCCGCAAGGCCGCGTGGATGTACAGCCAGGCGATCAGGTCGAGGTCGACATCACCGGCATTGGCCGCCTGAGCAACACCATTGCAGCAGAGGCATCGGCATGAAACGCGCACGTATCCAATTTGAAGGTACCGTCCACAATGTGCTGGTGGAGGCCGATTGCAGCGCGCGCCTGGACGATGGCCGCCTGCTCACCGAAGACCAGGTGCAATGGCTGCCACCCGCCACCGGCAACATGTTCGCCCTGGGTTTGAACTACGCCGACCACGCCGCCGAACTGGCCTTTACGCCGCCGACCGAGCCGCTGGCCTTTATCAAATCGGTGGGCACCTACACCGGCCACCGCCAAGTTACCTGGCGCCCGGACAACGTCGCCTACATGCACTACGAGTGCGAGCTGGTGGCGGTGATCGGCAAGACCGCGCGCAACGTCAAACGCGCCGACGCCCTGGACTACCTGGCCGGTTACACGGTGTGCAACGACTATGCGATCCGCGACTACCTCGAGAATTACTACCGTCCCAACCTGCGCGTGAAAAACCGTGACGCCACCACCCCGGTCGGCCCATGGATCGTCGACGTGGCCGATGTGCCCGACCCAGGCAACCTGAAGCTGCGCACCTGGATCAACGGCGAACTGCGCCAGGAAGGCAGCACGAAAGACATGATTTTCGATATCCCCTACCTCATCGAATACCTGTCCAGCTTCATGACCCTGCAACCGGGCGACATGATCGCCACCGGCACGCCCGAGGGCCTGGCCGATGTGGTGCCGGGCGATGAAGTGGTGGTGGAAGTCGAAGGTGTGGGCCGCCTGGTCAACCGTATTGTCAGTGAAACGGAGTTTTTCTCCGCGCGCAAAGAGGCTTGAGCACCATGATCAAACACTGGATCAACGGCCGTGAGGTCGAAAGCAAAGACACCTTTATCAACTACAACCCGGCCACCGGCGAGGCCATCGGCGAAGTGGCCAGCGGCGGTGCCGAAGAAGTTGCGCAGGCCGTGGCGGCGGCCAAGGCCGCGTTTCCCAAGTGGGCCAATACACCAGCCAAGGAGCGCGCACGCTTGATGCGCAAACTGGGCGAGTTGATCGAACAGAACGTGCCCCACCTGGCCGAGCTGGAAACCCTGGACACCGGCCTGCCGATCCACCAGACCAAGAACGTGTTGATTCCGCGTGCCTCGCACAATTTTGATTTCTTCGCGGAAGTCTGCACGCGCATGGACGGCCACACCTACCCGGTGGACGACCAGATGCTCAACTACACCCTGTACCAGCCAGTGGGCGTGTGCGGGCTGGTGTCGCCCTGGAACGTGCCGTTCATGACCGCCACCTGGAAGACCGCGCCGTGCCTGGCGCTGGGCAATACGGCGGTGCTGAAGATGTCGGAACTGTCGCCGCTGACCGCCAATGAACTGGGGCGCCTGGCGGTGGAAGCCGGGATCCCCAACGGCGTGCTCAATGTGATCCAGGGCTACGGCGCCACCGCGGGCGATGCCCTGGTGCGCCACCCGGACGTGCGGGCGATTTCCTTTACCGGGGGCACCGCCACCGGCAAGAAAATCATGCAGACCGCCGGCCTGAAAAAGTACTCCATGGAACTGGGCGGCAAGTCGCCGGTGCTGATTTTTGAAGACGCCGATCTGGAACGCGCCCTCGACGCAGCACTCTTCACGATCTTCTCCCTCAACGGCGAGCGTTGCACCGCTGGCAGCCGGATCTTTATCCAGGAAAGCGTCTACCCACAATTTGTCGCCGAGTTCGCGGCGCGGGCCAAGCGCCTGATCGTCGGCGACCCCCAGGACCCCAAGACTCAGGTCGGCTCGATGATCACCCAGGCCCATTACGACAAGGTCACCGGCTATATCAAGATCGGTCTGGAGGAAGGCGCCACGCTGCTGGCTGGCGGCCTGGAACGTCCGGCGAACTTGCCGGCGCACCTGAGCCGCGGCCAGTTTATCCAGCCGACGGTGTTTGCCGACGTGAACAACCGGATGCGCATCGCCCAGGAAGAAATCTTCGGCCCGGTGGTGTGCCTGATTCCGTTCAAGGATGAAGCCGAGGCGCTGCAACTGGCCAACGACACCGAATACGGGCTGGCCTCCTACATCTGGACCCAGGACATCGGCAAGGCCCACCGCCTGGCGCGCGGTATCGAAGCGGGCATGGTATTTATCAATAGCCAGAATGTACGGGATTTGCGCCAGCCGTTCGGCGGGGTCAAAGGCTCGGGCACCGGGCGTGAAGGTGGGCAGTACAGCTTCGAAGTGTTTGCCGAGATCAAGAACGTGTGTATTTCCATGGGTAGTCATCACATTCCGCGCTGGGGCGTGTAGCCCAGGCTCAAACAAGCCTCCTGTGGGAGCCGGGCTTGCCCGCGATGCAGACACCGCGGTCCTTTAGCCGTACCGAGTCGATGCCATCGCAGGCAAGCCAGCTCCCACAGGGACCTCACAGGCCATACAAGAATAATTATTCAGGAGAGTCATCATGGGCGAAGTGGTTCTGGCAGCGAAGATCTGCCACGTACCGTCGATGTACCTGTCGGAACTGCCCGGCAAGCATCACGGCTGTCGCGAAGCGGCGATTGCCGGGCACAAGGAAATCGGCCGGCGAGCCCGAGAACTGGGCGCCGACACGGCAGTGGTGTTCGACGTGCACTGGCTGGTCAACAGCGGTTATCACGTCAATTGCGGTGAACAGTTCCAGGGCACTTACACCAGCAACGAGCTGCCGCACTTCATCAAGAACATGGACTACGCCTACCCCGGCTGCCCCGAACTGGGGGAGCTGATCGCCGCCGAAGCCAACCTGGCCGGCGTGCGCAGCATGGCCCATAACATCCCGAGCCTGGAGCTGGAATACGGCACCCTGGTGCCCATGCGCTACATGCACATGGGGGTGCCCGACGCAGAGAAATTCAAGGTGATTTCCATCGCTGCCTGGTGCGCCTGGCATCGCCTGGAAGACAGTTTTGCCTTCGGCGCCGCCGTGCGCCGGGCGATTGAAAAGAGCGACCGCAAGGTGCTGGTGCTGGCGTCGGGCTCGCTGTCCCATCGGTTCTCGGACGACCGCGAGGCTGAGGCGAATATCCACAACTGGACCCGCGAATTCGACAAGCAGGTGGACCTGCATGTCGTGGAAATGTGGAAGCAAGGTCGCTTCAAAGAGTTCTGCGCCATGCTGCCCGACTACGCCGAACACTGTTTTGGCGAAGGCAAGATGCACGACACCGCCATGCTCCTGGGCCTGCTGGGTGGGCCGGACTATGCCAAGCCGGCTGAGATCATCACGCCGCCGTTCGGCAGTTCGGGCACCGGCCAGATCAACGCGATTTTCCCGCTTTAACCCTGGGAGAGCCCCATGCCGCACTTTATCGCTGAGTACACCGACAACCTCGAACAGCAGGCCGACTTGCCCGGTCTGTTTGAAAAAATCCACCGCGTGCTGGGCGACAGCGGCGTGTTTCCGCTGGGCGGCATTCGCAGTCGCGGCGTGCGCCTGGACACCTGGCGCATGGCCGACGGCAAACACGACTATGCCTTTGTGCACATGACCCTCAAGGTCGGCCACGGCCGCGACCTGGCAACCCGCGAGGCCGTCGCCCAAGCAGTGTTCGCGGTGATTACCGAGCACTTCGCCGAGCTGCAGGCGCAGCGCTTGCTCGCGCTGTCGTTCGAGATGATCGAGCTGCACCCGCAGCTCAACTTCAAGCAGAACAATGTGCACGCGTTCCTGAACAACCCGGCAAGCTGAAACGGCCCCGCCCCCCCCTGTAGGAGCGAGCTTGCTCGCGAAAAGCCCACAGGCACCGCGGACCCAACAGCGCTGCGTTTTCGTTGACGTTTTTCGCGAGCAAGCTCGCTCCTACAACAACAAAAAGAACACCACCATGAGCACAGCCAATTCCACTGCAAGCCTGCAGCTTGCCGAGCACGACCGCACCCATCGTTTGGTGACTTGGCGCCTGATGCCCTTGTTGCTGGTGTGTTACCTGTTCGCCCATCTGGACCGCATCAACATCGGCTTTGCCAAGATGCAGATGAGCAGCGACCTGCACTTCAGCGACACCGTGTACGGCTTCGGCGCCGGGCTGTTCTTCATCGCCTACGCGTTGTTCGGCGTGCCCAGCAACATTGCCCTGGACCGCGTCGGGCCACGGCGCTGGATCGCCTGCCTGATGGTGGTGTGGGGCCTGCTCTCCACCGGCATGCTGTGGGTGGAGAGCGCGCGCGGGTTCTACGTGCTGCGCTTTCTACTGGGGGTGGCCGAGGCCGGGTTTTTCCCCGGGATTCTGGTGTTTCTCAACCGCTGGTACCCGGCACGCCGTCGCGCCCAGGTCACCGCCTTGTTTGCCATTGCGGTGCCCATGGCCGGGGTGTTGGGCGGGCCGATTTCCGGGGCGATCCTGGAG
>NZ_WKCD01000100.1:0-17527 GCF_021606625.1 Pseudomonas sp. PA-4-8C | reverse complement strand
CCCTCCCTCACTTCTTTTGTGTTTTTTTTTAGATGCGCGGCCACCCACCACCCCCACCCCTCTCCTGCCTTCGTCGGCAGCGTAGGTTGAAGAAACGCGGCAAGCCACAGGTCACGCGATTCAAGGGCCTGGGTGAAATGAACCCGCCGCAACTGCGCGAAACCACCATGGACCCGAACACCCGGCGCCTGGTGCAGTTGACCCTGGAAGACTTCGCCGCCACCTCGGAAATGATGGACATGCTGCTGGCGAAGAAACGCGCTGGCGACCGCAAGACCTGGCTTGAATCCAAAGGCAACCTGGCCGAGGTTCTGGGCTGATGCGCACAGGCTTCGCCCTGGCGATCCTGATGTTGAGCGGGCTGGCGGTCACCCAGGTGGCTGCCGCGCCCATGGCAGAGCTCAAGCTGGTCTCGGAACACCCGGTGGACGGCATGCGCGGCGGGAACCTGTCGGGCCTGGCGTTATGTGACAACGAGCTGTGGACGGTTTCGGACCGCGATGATGACCAGATCTACCGCCTGGATACCCGTGCGCCGGCCTGGAGCGCGCAAGCGCTGAAGATCGACGTGCCGCCCGTGCCCGAGTCCGGCCTGCCTTGGGGCTTGCGTTCGCGCACCAAGGCCGCTTCGTTTATACGCGGCGGTGACCTGGACTTTGAAGGCATCAGCTGTGATGCCGCAGGCAACCGCTACATTGTCAGCGAAGCCCATGCCGCGGTGTTGCAGGTGCCGGCGGCGGGCGCGCCCGAGTGGTTGAAAATCGCGCCGGGCATGGTGCGTGAAGCCAGGGCCAGTGGCATGTTGCTGCACTTTAATGCCTTGTTCGAAGGCCTGGCGGTGAACCCTGAAGGCAATCAGATCTGGCTGGCTGCCGAGCGCGAACGCCGTGGCCTGGTCTCGATCAAGCGTGGGCAGAGCGTATGGGATTGCGATGGTCGTTGTGTATTGTTGAGCGAGGCCGGCCAGGAAGTGCAGCCGGCGCAGTTCCCCAACGCCAAGGCCGTGTCCAAGGACTTTGCCGACTTGTCGCTGTTCAACGGCAAGCTGTTTACCCTGGAGCGCAATGCGTTCCAGATCTGCCGGCGCGACCCGCTCACGGCCAAGGTTGAGCAGTGCTGGTCGTTTGCCGACGAAGCCCTGACGCCGCAGCGACGTTACCCCCAGTCGTATGGCCTGGCTGAAGCCCTGTTGGTGGATGCCGACGGTGCCTGGGTCGGGATCGACAACAATTTCGGCCCGCGTGCCGATGGTGAAAAACGTCCGATGGTCTATCGTTTCGCCGCCCCGGACGGCGGCTGGAGTGCCCAGCCATGAATCGAGATTTTTTTGAATTGAATCAGCGCAGCGGCAGTTCCGCTGCGCCTTACCCCATGATGAGGCCCGCATGAGTGACATCCTCGCAGACAGTTTAGATGGCGTAGAACGCCGGTCGCTGGCTGAATTCACCGAAAATGCCTACCTCAACTACTCCATGTACGTGATCATGGACCGTGCCTTGCCGCATATCGGCGACGGCCTGAAGCCCGTGCAACGGCGCATTATCTACGCCATGAGTGAGTTGGGCCTGGACGCTGATTCCAAGCACAAGAAATCGGCGCGTACTGTCGGTGACGTGCTGGGTAAATTCCACCCCCACGGCGATTCGGCGTGCTATGAAGCCATGGTGCTGATGGCCCAGCCGTTCAGCTACCGCTATACCCTGGTGGACGGCCAGGGTAACTGGGGTGCACCGGATGACCCCAAATCCTTCGCCGCCATGCGTTACACCGAGGCGCGGCTGTCGCGTTATTCCGAAGTGCTGCTCAGCGAGCTGGGCCAGGGCACGGCCGACTGGGGCCCGAACTTTGACGGCACCCTCGACGAACCTCTGGTTTTGCCGGCGCGTTTGCCGAATATCCTGCTCAATGGCACCACCGGTATTGCGGTCGGCATGGCCACCGACGTGCCGCCGCACAACCTGCGCGAAGTCGCCACCGCCTGCGTGCGCTTGCTGGATGAGCCCAAGGCTACGGTCGAGCAGCTGTGCGAGCATATCCAGGGCCCGGATTACCCGACCGAAGCAGAAATCATCACGCCGCGCGCCGACCTGCTGAAGATGTACGAAACCGGCAAGGGCTCGGTGCGTATGCGCGCCGTGTACCACATCGAAGACGGCGACATTATTGTGACCGCGCTGCCGCACCAGGTATCGGGTGCCAAGGTGCTGGAGCAAATCGCCGCGTTGATGCAGGCCAAGCCGTCGAAGTTGCCGCAAGTGGCCGACCTGCGTGACGAGTCCGACCACGAGAATCCGTGCCGCATCGTGATCATCCCGACCAACAGCCGGGTGGATCATGAAGTGCTGATGCAGCACTTGTTTGCCAGCACCGACCTAGAGTCCAGCTACCGTGTCAACGTCAACATCATTGGCCTGGACGGCAAGCCGCAGTTGAAGAACCTGCGCAATCTGCTGGTGGAATGGCTGGAATTCCGCGTGCAGACCGTGCGTCGCCGCCTGCAATTTCGCCTCGACAAGGTCGAGCGCCGTCTGCACCTGTTGGACGGTTTGCTGATTGCCTACCTCAACCTGGATGAAGTGATTCATATCATCCGTACCGCCGAGCACCCGAAGGCCGAGCTGATCGCGCGTTTCGAGCTGAGCGAAATCCAGGCGGACTACATCCTCGACACCCGCTTGCGCCAGTTGGCACGTCTGGAAGAAATGAAGCTGCGCGACGAGCAGGATGCGCTGCTCAAGGAACAAGCCAAGCTGCAAGCCCTGTTGGGCAGCGAAGCCAAGCTCAAGAAGTTGGTACGCAGTGAGCTGATCAAAGACGCCGAAACCTATGGCGACGACCGTCGTTCGCCGATCGTCGAGCGTGCTGAAGCCAAGGCTCTGACCGAAACCGAGCTGTTGCCCAACGAGAAAATTACCGTCGTTTTGTCGGAAAAGGGTTGGGTTCGCTCCGCCAAAGGGCATGATATTGACGCCACCGGCCTTTCGTACAAAGCCGGTGATGGCTTCAAGACCGCTGCCGCGGGGCGCTCTAATCAGTTTGCGGTGTTTATCGACTCGACCGGGCGCAGTTATTCGGTGCCGGCCCACACCCTGCCGTCTGCACGGGGGCAGGGCGAGCCGTTGACCGGGCGCCTCACGCCACCACCGGGGGCGAGTTTCGAGTGCGTACTGCTGCCGGACGATGATTCGCTGTATGTCATCGCCTCCGACGCCGGTTACGGCTTCGTGGTCAAGGGCGAAGACCTGCAGGCCAAGAACAAGGCGGGCAAGGCGCTGTTGAGTCTGCCGAACAACGCCAAGGTGATTCTGCCAAGGCCGGTGGAGGATCGTGAAAGCAACTGGCTGGCGTCGGTGACCACCGAAGGGCGCTTGCTGGTGTTCAAGATCAGCGACTTGCCGCAGCTGGGCAAGGGCAAAGGCAACAAGATTATCGGGATTCCCGGTGACCGGGTGGCCAGTCGCGAGGAGTATGTGACTGACATCGCCGTGGTCCCGGAAGGCTCTACCCTGGTGCTCCAGGCCGGCAAGCGCACGTTGTCATTGCGCCCTGACGACCTAGAACACTACAAGGGTGAGCGTGGCCGGCGAGGTAACAAACTGCCGCGAGGCTTCCAGCGAGTGGATGCCTTGCTGGTCGAAACGCCGGTTTAAGCGGTACTAGAGGCCTCGATCTACGATTTAACGCGTAGATCGATGCTTTCGCGCTGGAGTCATGGCGCATATTCACGGATGATATGGCCTTTCCAGCGCCGGCGTGGCCGAGCGTGTTCAGGTTATTTTTAGTATTACATTGTGGTTCGCCTTGTGGCAGCCACTTGGATGGGATGATGACTGCTCCACGCCTTCCTCTATTTTTGATGCTCGCTGGCCTTTTGGGGTTGGCGGGTTGCAGCACACACCAACCCGTGTCGCTGTACCAGCTGGACAGCGGAAGTCCGGCTCAGCCAGCCCAAACCGCTGGCATGGCAGTATTGCTGGGGCCGGTGGTCGTTGCCGATTACCTGCAACGCGAAACCCTGCTTCAACGTCAGAACGACGGCAGCCTGCAAGGTTCCACAGATGGTCGTTGGGCCGGTAGCCTGTCGTCGGATATCAACCAGTTGATGTTGCGTCAGGTCGCCGGCCAGTTGGACAGCCAGCGTGTGGTCCTGGCACCGGGGCCCTCCGGGTTCACCCCGGATGTACAGGTGTTGCTGACCATTACGCGGCTGGATTCCGGCAAGTCGCAACCGGCGATCCTGGATGCGCAGTGGCGCCTGATCGACCGTCGCGGGCAGGTGCGGGACAACCGCATTGTGCACCTGCAGGAAGAACACGCCGGCACCACCGCGTCCCAGGTCCAGGCCCAGGGTGTGCTGTTGCAGCACCTGGCGCAGCAGTTGTCGGTGGCACTCAAGCCATTGGCCAACCAGCCACCAATTGCCGAAGTGCAACCGCGTAAACAGGCCCCGGCCCAGGCCAAGCCTGCGGCCCCGGAAAAACCGAAGATGCCGATGGCCACGCCGATTCGTACGGACTTGGAAGTGTTCAGGTTCTGATCTGAATCGCGCCCAAACAAAAGGCCCGCTGAATAAGCGGGCCTTTTTATTGGGCTGCTCTGTAGGAGCGAGCTTGCTCGCGAAAAGCGTCAACGATAACGCGTGCTTTCTGAATAAACGCGGCGTCTGTGAGTTTTTCGCGAGCAAGCTCGCTCCTACAAAAGGCCTTAGCCTCAGGGCTTACGGGTCTCGTGCATGCGCGCCAACTGTCGCTCCAGCATCGACGGATACGGCTCCATCAATCGCTCCACACAGCTGGCCCCCTCAGGGCTGGCAATCGGGCGGATACGCGCGCGTTGGCGGATCAGTGTGTCTTCGCTGATCTTGCGCTCCACCAACAGCAGGTTGCGGCTGTGCTGGGACAGGGCCAGGGCATCCTGGGCGATTTCAGTGAGCAGCAGGTCGATCTGGCTCATGCCAAACAGGTCGTCACCCACGGTTAGGCCCAGCTGCAGTTGCAGGGTAATGCCGCTGTCGGCCACTTCGATCTGCAGGGCGTGGCCCAGGGCGCGCAACAGCTCGCCGCAGCAGATGGCATTGGTCAGGTAGTCTTCGCCGCTGTCTTCGCTGTGGAACAGCATCAACGTGCTGCCATCGTTCAGGGTATGCAGTTCGCTCTGGTAGAGCGAAGCGGCCTGGTCGAGGCAGTCGCGGTAGCGTTCGAGCAGTTCGGTCAGGCGGGCACGGGGCAGGCGGCGCAGTTGCTCCTGGGCACCCAGTTGCACGGCAAGTACGGCACTGTGCTGCGGCTCGGCGTTCTTGACCACAACCGGTTTCGGTGCGGCAAGCGGTGCTACTGCCGAGGTGTCGCGCAGGTCGGCGAACGGGTCTTCGTCGTCCAGCTCGTCTTCCTCGGCCTTGATCACATGGCGCGGTGCAGGCTTGAGGCCGGCCACCGGGGCGCTGTCATCGAAGCCTGGGTCGCGCACGTCGCGCACTTCAAACTCAGGCTCGTCGTTGTAGTCCTCGGTGTCGTCGTACTCAGGCTCGGGCTCGACTTCAGGCGCTTTCGGCTCCGGGGCAAAGCTGGCGTGGAGCTGGCGCGCGAGGTCGCCGATTTCATCCTGGCGATCGGTAGCCGGGGTGTGTTCGTCGATATCCCGCAGCCAGATGCGCAGTTGCATCAACGGCGTGGAAATATGCCGACCCAGGCGCAGGCTCAAGGCCAGGGCCAAAGCCAGCAGGATCGCGCTCAGGATGCCCATGCTTTGCAGGCTGATGGTCATCGGCTGCTGGAACTGTTGCATATCAAGGCTGATACGCAGTTGGCCGGCCTTCACGTCCTGGAACGTAATATTGCTCTGGTACAGGCCTTCGGCCTCACCGAGCAGGCCGTTTTTCGGGCGCTGCCCGGCCTCGGCCATGATCCGGTTGTCCACGCTATAGATAGCGGCGTGGGCCACCAGCGGGTTCTTGGTCAGGTTGTTGAGCAACACGTTGAGGCTGAGGATGTCGTTGGACACCAGCAACTCAGTCGCCGAAGTGGCAGTCTGGGTTGTCAGGCTCGCGCCCAGGGCGTCAGCTTGCTCGTGCATGGCCTGCTTGAACTGCAAACCCATCACGCAGGCGTAGATCACCAGGGCCAGAGCGACCAGGATCACGTTATGGCTGGCGATGCGTAATGCAATCGGTACACGGCGGTGGCGCAGTGCCCGGAAGATCAGCAGGAAGAAGTTATCGGTTTTTACTGGCGTGGGCCGGTTCACTTGCGCTCGGCTCTTGGTCCGTGAAGTTGACGCGCAGTATAGCGACAGGCCCATGGCCGGCAAAGCGCTGGCTGTGCCCGATGGTCACTGAAAGTGGGTAGAATGCGGTTTTTTTCCAGCCTGGGGGTGCGCTTTGCGCGAAATTGTCCTGATCAACATCACGGGTGAAGACCGACCGGGTCTCACCGCAGCCATTACCGGCGTCCTGGCCCAGGGTGGTGTGAACATTCTCGACATCGGCCAGGCGGTGATCCACGACACCTTGTCGTTCGGCATCCTGGTGGAAATCCCCAGCACCGAACAGGCCTCCTCGGTACTCAAGGACATCCTGTTTACGGCGTATAAGCTCGATCAACAGGTGCGTTTCACCCCGGTGTCCGAAGCTGACTACCAGCACTGGGTCGAAGGTCAGGGCAAAAAGCGCCATATTGTCACGCTGTTGACCCGCAAGGTAACGGCTGAGCAGCTGCAGCGCGTCAGCTCCATTACCGCGCAGTACGGATTGAATATCGACCATATCGACCGTCTGTCGGGTCGCATGCCATTGGACACTCCGGCCGACAAAGGCAAGGGCTGCATCGAGTTCTCCGTACGCGGCGAACCGGCTGACGCGCAAGCGCTGCGCGCCGACTTCCTGAGCGTGGCCCAGGAGCTGAATGTCGATATCGCTTTCCAGGAAGACTCCCTGTTCCGTCGCAACCGCCGTCTGGCGGTGTTCGACATGGACTCCACCTTGATCGAAGCCGAAGTCATCGACGAGTTGGCCAAAGCGGCCGGTGTGGGCGAGCAAGTTTCTGAGATTACTGAGCGGGCGATGGCCGGCGAGCTGGATTTCCGTGCCAGCTTCAAGGAGCGTCTGGCGCTGCTCAAGGGCCTGGACGTGGGCGTGCTGGATTCGATCGGCGCGTCGCTGCGCCTGACTGAAGGCGCAGAAACCCTGTTCGCCGAACTCAAGCGCCTGGGCTACAAGACCGCCATCCTGTCCGGCGGCTTCACTTACTTCGCCAAGCAGTTGCAGGCCAAGCTGGGCATTGACTATGTATTCGCCAACGAGCTGGAAGTGGTGGATGGCAAAGTGACTGGCGTGGCGGTGGAGCCGATCGTCGACGCGCAACGCAAGGCCGACCTGCTCAAGGAATTGGCCCACAAGGAAGGCTTGCGTCTGGAGCAGACCATCGCGGTCGGCGACGGCGCCAATGACCTACCGATGCTGGCGATTGCCGGGTTGGGCGTGGCGTTCCGTGCCAAGCCGTTGGTCAAGCAATCGGCCAAGCAGGCGATTTCGACCTTGGGGTTGGATGGCGTGCTGTACCTGCTGGGCTTGCGTGACCGCGACGGTCAGCTATAAGCCGATCTCACTGTCACTGATCGTTCCCACGCTCCGCGTGGGAACGCCTCCAGTGACGCTCTGCGTCACGCTTTGGGCGCAGAGCGCCTCGGGCTGCATTCCCACGCGGAGCGTGGGAACGATCAACTGCAATATCAGGCTTTCGGCAGTGCGATACCCTGGCCCATCTGCACCGGCGTACCCGCTGCCAGTTCCTCAGCCCACTTCACCTGGTCCGGCCCGAACAGCACGATGGCGGTCGATCCCAGTTTGAAACGACCCAGTTCCGCACCTTTTTCCAGATGAATCGGCGCGCGGGCGGCTTCGTCGTAGCGAAAGGTTTTCAGCTCGCGCTTGGGCGGCGTCACCAAGCCTGCCCACACGGTTTCAATCGAAGCAACGATCATCGCACCCACCAACACCACGGCCATCGGGCCGCGTTCGGTGTCGAACAAGCAGACAGCACGCTCGTTACGGGCGAACAACTCCGGCACGTTTTCGGCGGTGGTCTGGTTGACCGAGAAAATCCGACCCGGCACATACACCATCTCGCGCAGGGTACCGGCCAGTGGCATGTGCACCCGGTGATAGTCTTTTGGCGACAGGTAAATAGTCGCGAACTCGCCGCCCATGAACGGCGCAGCCATTGCCGCATCGCCACCGAGCAGTTCCAGCACGCTGAAGCTGTGGCCCTTGGCCTGGAAGATACGGCCATGTTCGATCGGGCCTAGCTGGCTGACCGCGCCGTCGGCAGGGCTCAGGACTGCGCCTGGGGTTGGATCCAACGGGCGGGCGCCGTCTTTCAGCGCGCGGGTGAAGAAGGCGTTGAAGTGCTCGTAGGCGCTCAGGTCTTCCACCAGGGCCTGGGACATGTCCACCTGGTAGCGCTTGGCGAACCAGGCAGTGAAGGCGTTCTTGAACCAGCGCACGCGGCACTCGGCGATACAGCCGGCCAGGCGCGACAGCAAGTGGTGCGGCAGCAAGTACTGGCTGAGGATAAACAACTGCTTTTTCATAACTGTCCTTAAACCTTAAATCTCAACGGGGGTGTCGGGGTGGTTGCCCCATTCGCCCCAGGAACCGGCATAACCTTTGACTCGCGGATAACCGAGCGCCTTGGCCACCAGGTAGGTGAAGCCAGAGCGGTGGTGAGTCTGGCAGTGGGTGATGATTTCTTTGTCTTTGGTCAGCCCGAGGTCTTCGAGGATCTGCGGCATGTCACGGCGAATACGCAGGTTGCGCGCCTTGTCCATGCCGGCGGTCCATTCGAAGTTCACCGCACCGGGAATGTGGCCGCCCTTGGCTGCGAGCACTTTCTCGCCGGAATACTCCAGCGGGCCACGAGCGTCCCAGATCCCCAGGTCGGCCGCACCGAGACGGCTTTGCAGGTACTCACGGGTGGCGGTAGGGCCGTCGTGCAGCGTGAGGCTGACCGGGCCGCCGGCTGCCGGGGGCACATCGGTGGAAAGCGGGTGCCCTTCCTCCAGCCATGCCAGCAGGCCGCCGTCGAGGTAGTGATATTTCTGGTGGCCGATCACGTCGAGCATCCAGATAAAGCGCCCGGCCCAACCGCCGCCTTCGTCGTCATAGACCACATAGGTGGCGTCCGGGGTGTGGCCCAGTTCGCCGAACAGTTTTTCCAGGTCGGCCTTGCTCGGCAGCAGCCCGGGTGCGGGTGGCTGGCCCAGTTGGGTGCGCTTGGGGTCAACGAAATGCGCGCCGGGGATATGCCCTTCGGCGTAGCGGGCGGCACTGGTGAGGTCCACCAATATCAAGTGCTTGGAATCGAGGCGACTCAACAGGTCGGCGGATTCGATCACCAGCGGCAAGCCAGAGAAGTCAGGCATGTGAGGTCTCCTGGGCACAAATGTTGGCGATAAAGGCCGGTGATTGTAGCGCAAGCATCAGCCGCTGCGGTTGGTAAAGCTGTGCAGGGCTTTCTCGATGCATTGGGCGGTTTTGCCGAACGCCTGCACGGTGGTTTCCGAGAACGGCCCGCCGCCTTGGTCCGCCACGATCAGCATGACCACGCGGCCGTTGCAGCTCAGTGAGCGCAACAGCAGGTGCTCGCCGATAAACAAGCGACGCAGGATCGGTGGCAGCAAGGCGGAAAACTGCGCATGGTTGTCGGGGTTCAGGCGTACCTGGGCGGACTTTTCCAGCAGGCGTTGCAGCAACGTGCTGTTGACCACATCCAGGCTCAGGTGAGCTGCGTCCTTGGGCAGGCCGTCGGCCTGGTGCACGCGCAAGGTGCTCAAGGCGCGATCGGCCATGAATATCAGTACCCGCTGCATGCCACTGGCAACCAGAGCTTCCTTGGCGCAAGTGGTCAAGTGCATAGCGTTGGCAAAGCGGCTCGGCTCCACCAGCAACTCGGTGCATCGCGTGCGCCACACGGCCAAGGCTTCGGCAGTCGGAGGCGGTGCAGGCAACAAGCCGCGATGGACCTTCTGCACATGCCACGGCCAGATCAGCGACAGCGCCGGGTGCCAGAGGTCGGGCATCAAGGTGGTACGAGCGCTGGTCACCGCTTGCTGGTGGGCTTGCTGTTGCACATCGCTCAATGGCGCTTGCAGGTACAGCGCCGTCAGGTATTGCCAGCGCTCGGTATGCGGGCAGGTCCAGGACTCCTGGGCCGACATCGCCAGGCCATTGGCCAGCAACACGGTGTTGGCCGGCTGGTTCAGCCAGCGTCGCAGGTTGGGCTCGGCATCGAGCAATTGCTGGTGGCGCAGGGCATCGTCTTGGCGGGCAATGTGCAGCGCCTTGACCAGCAGGCGTTGCTCGGCCAACAGCAACTTGTAGCCCTGTGAAACCCAGATCGGCAGGTGCCAGGCTTCGGTCAAGCCCAGGCACAGGTCAAGCAAACGCACGCCGAACAGCTGTTGCTCGACCTGACGCGCCGATTGGCCTTTATGGATCACCCGCAACTCCCACTCCTCCAGAAGCTTGGGGTAGGCGACGGCCATCGGCCACAGTGGCGACAAAAACAGCAGGCTGCCCCAGTGGATGTCCTGCCACAACCGCGCCAGGCGACTGCCGAACAAACCGTTGGCTTGCTGAGATGCGTGCTGGCTGATCAGCAGCAGTTGACGCAAGGCCACGGGGATTTCCCGGGCGGGTACCGAAGGCAGGCGCGCCAGCAGCTCCTCGGCACGTTTGAGGCCAAGACGGTTAAGCGCGACTTCAAGGTTTTCCGCAGGTTCGGCCAGGCTACCATGGGCTTGGCTGTTGGCTTCGCGCATCACGCTCAGCACGAGGGCCGGGCTGTCTTGCATCAGCTCCGCAATATCTCGCAATGAACTGCGGCTATCGCGAATAGCTTTGCACACGCGCTCATGACTGGCCTGGGGCACGGGCAGCAGCACGTCGTCCAGGCACTTGATCCAAGCGGCGAGGGTAGTGGGGCGGTTCGTTGGGACTGTCGTTTCAATTGCCATGATTGGGGCGCGATCATCACTTGCGTTCAACACGCCCGGAACGGGCCGAATTGGCTTTTCGCCTTAACGGGCTATAGTCTGGCGCAGTTTTGCCGATAAGTAGAACAAGAGTTTTCTGCTGCACCCAATATGTCCATGAACCCGACGGCGCAAGTACCCCTCTCCTATGGCTAAAATTATCGGCATCATTGTCGTCATCGCAAGTGTGCTCGGAGGGTACGTCCTCTCCCACGGTAAAATCGCCGCACTGATCCAGCCTTTTGAGGTGCTGATTATCGGCGGTGCCGCGTTCGGCGCATTTTTGCAGGCCAACCCAGGCTATATGACCATGCACGTGGTCAAGAAGTCCCTGGGCATGTTCAGCTCGCGCTTCTCCCACACGTTTTATCTGGAAGTGCTGGGGCTGATCTACGAGATCCTCAACAAGAGCCGCCGCGAAGGCATGATGGCGATCGAAGGCGATATCGAAGACGCCGCGGCCAGCCCGATTTTTGCCAAGTACCCGGCCGTGCTCAAAGACGAGCGCATGACCGCGTATATCTGTGATTACCTGCGCATCATGTCCTCCGGCAACATGGCGCCCCACGAGCTGGAAGGCCTGTTCGACATGGAGCTGTTCAGCCTCAAGGAAGAGCTGGAGCATCCGTCCCACGCCGTGACCGGCATCGCCGACGGCATGCCCGGTTTCGGTATTGTCGCGGCGGTACTGGGTATCGTGGTGACCATGGCCTCCCTGGGCGAAGGCGATCAGGCGGCCATCGGCATGCACGTAGGTGCGGCGCTGGTGGGGACCTTCTTCGGTATTCTTGCCGCCTACGGTTTCTTCGGCCCGCTCGCCACTTCCCTGGCCCACGATGCCAAGGAAGAGATCAACCTCTACGAAGCGATCAAGGCGTGCCTGGTGGCATCGGCGTCGGGCATGCCGCCGTCGCTGGCCGTGGAGTTTGGGCGCAAGGTGCTGTACCCCAAACATCGCCCGACTTTCTCCGAGCTGGAACAAGCGGTTCGCGGTCGCTAAGCCATGGAAAACAACCAGCCGATCATCATCAAGCGCGTCAAGCGCTTCGCTGCGGGGCACCATGGCGGTGCCTGGAAAATCGCCTTCGCCGACTTTGCCACGGCGATGATGGCGTTCTTCCTGGTGCTGTGGCTGATGTCCACCGCTACGCCAGAACAGAAGATCGCCATCGCCGGCTACTTCAAAGACCCGATTGGCTTTTCGGAAAGCGGCACTCCGTTTGTCATTGACCTGGGCGGCTCGCCGGAACTGGCGCCCGAGCGCACCATCAACCCGGAAGTGCAAACGGAGTCGCCCCAGGAAAAAATTCCGATTGAGCGCGACACTGTCGAGTCCATGGCCGAACAGGTCGAACAGGAGCGTCTGGAACTGTTGCTGCAGGAATTGCAGAACAAGGTTGAAGAAAACCCACAGTTGCTGAAGTTCAAGGACCAGATTTCTTTCGAGATCACCCCCGAGGGGCTGCGCATCCAGATTACCGATGCGGCCAACCGGCCGATGTTCGACTCTGGCAGTGCGCGCTTGAAGCCGTACTTTGAAGACATCCTGCTGGCCATGGCTGACACCATCAAGGCGGTGCCGAACAAGATCAGCATCAGCGGGCATACCGACGCCAAGCCCTACGCGGGCCAGGGCGATTTCGGCAACTGGGAACTCTCGGCCAACCGCGCCAATGCCGCCCGGCGTGCGCTGGTAGCCGGCAGCTACCCGGACCCGCAAGTGGCGCGCGTGGTGGGCTTTGCCTCCTCGCAGCTGTTTGATCCCAAAGACCCGTTCAACCCGGTCAACCGCCGCATTGATATCGTGGTGCTGACCAAAAAAGCCCAGCGTGCGATTGAAGGCGATCAACCACCGCCACCGGCACCGACCCAGGGCGACGGTGCGCCAGGCGAAGTGCCGGCCGACCCCAACGCCCTGCCGCCGGAGCAGGAGCCGCTGCCGGCTCATGAGCTGCGCCAGAAGCTGAACCTGTTTGATGATGGGGGTGTCAAGGACCCTACGGCGCCTGCACCGGGGTCATAATTGATCTATGCGCTGGTAACGTAAACGCCCCGATCATTCGGGGCGTTTTCGTGTGTGTTCAAAGTGGGAGGTACGCTTTGACACCACTGACTACGCCTCGCATGTCGTCGGCGCACAGGCGCGGGACGAAGTACTCCCGACCTTTGGTGCGAGTCTTTCTATGCAACTTGTCGAGGCGCTCAAAGCTGACGGTATAAATCATGTCGCACTTCACCCATAGCTCTTTATAACCATCGGACTGAAGTGGATTGGTGCGTAGCAAATGGTGCCAGTCGTATTGGGTCGCTGGTGCAGTAGAGGAGATTGGCACCACGGTGCAGAGCTTGCGATTGTGGGTCGCGGTAGGCGATATCACGACAACCTTGCGGATCTTCAGCATTTCCGGTGCAACAAAACCTCGGGTGAAGTCACACAGCAAAACGTCGCCTTGTTTGGGGTGATAGTAGAGAGCCAAATGTTAATTCCCCACAAAAAGCAAAGCCGCCCGAAGGCGGCTTCATTCGACACGCAGCGGAGCTTGCTTCGCCCCTTCTGCGCCGCTGGATCAACCCCGAAAAGGATCCAGACTCCTGCCAGCTTTCGCTGGTGACGGAGCAATTATGAGCATCGGGAAATCCGAATACAAGCTGGCTTGTGCGTATCAGCCACCCAGTTGATCCGGATTCTTGATGCCCGCTCCTGTTAAATCAATGGGCTAGGGCGTTCAGCACCCTGGTTTATGTGTATCAAGAAATTGACCGTCAATAACTGCTCTCGGGCAAGCTCGCAATAATCGACCGATAGCTGTTCATCCGCTGCTGCTGCACGCGCCCATCTTCCAGTGCCTTGAGCAACGCACAACCCGGCTCGCGATCGTGTTTGCAGTCGCGGAAGCGGCAGGTGCCGATCAGGTCGTTGAACTCGATGAAGCCGGCCTCCACATCGCTGCGGCTGACGTGGCCCAGGCCGAACTCACGAATACCCGGCGAGTCGATCAACTCGCCGCCGCCCGGGAAGTGGAACAACCGCGCGGTGGTGGTGGTGTGGGTGCCCTGGCCGGACAGTTCAGACAGCGGGCCCACGCGGGTTTCGACTTCCGGCAACAGGCTGTTGACCAGCGACGACTTGCCCACGCCTGACTGGCCGACGAACACGCTGATCCGCCCGTCCAACTGCTGTTGCAGCTGTTCCATGCCGTTGCCGTGGTGAGCCGACACTTCCAGCACCGGGTAGCCCAGGGTGCGGTAGACCGCCAGCAACGCATTGAGCGCCGGGGCGTTCTGCTCGTCGATCAGGTCGAATTTGTTCAGCAGCAGCAACGGACGGATACCAGCATGCTCAGCCGCGACCAGGTAGCGGTCGATCAGGTTGGCATGGGGCTCGGGCAGCGGCGCGAACACGATCACGATCATGTCGACGTTGGCCGCCACCGGCTTGAGCTGCCCACGGCTGTCGGGGCGACGCAGTTCGGTGCTGCGCGGCAACTGGGCGACGATGACGCCGATGCCCTGGTTGCCGGCACGCCACACCACCTTGTCGCCGGTGACCAGCGCAGGCAGGTTGGCGCGCAAGTGGCAACGGAACACCTGGCCTGCGAGTTCGCCTTCGAGCGCCTCGACTTCGACCTGCACACCAAAGTGCGCGATCACCAGGCCCGTTTGTTCGGGGCCCAGGTCGCCGCCCTCGAGCGCTTCCACGGCGGAGGATTCACGTTTGGCGGCGCGGGCGGCGCGTTCACCTTGAATCTTTTCGATGCGCCAGTTTTGGCGACGGTTGAGCTGGCGTTTGGCCATTGGTGTTCCGTGTCGATAATGCAAAAGTTGGGTAAAACGGTCGCGAGTCTAGCACGCCCCCGCCTGCTAAACTGCCCGGCTACGCCAAGGTGCCAAGAGAATCAAGCCATGCAAAACCCACAGAACCTGATTTGGATCGATCTGGAAATGACCGGTCTGAACCCCGACACCGACGTCATCATCGAGATGGCGACCATTGTCACCGACAGCAACCTCAACACCTTGGCCGAAGGTCCGGTGATCGCCATCCACCACAGCGACGCTGTGCTCGCCACCATGGACGAGTGGAACACCCGCACCCACGGTAACTCCGGGCTGACCCAGCGCGTGCGCGACAGCCGCATCAGCATGGCCGAAGCCGAAGCCCAAACCATCGCCTTCCTGGAAAAGTGGGTGCCCAAAGGCAAATCGCCGATCTGCGGCAACAGCATCTGCCAGGACCGTCGCTTCCTTTATACACACATGAAGGGGCTGGAAAGTTACTTCCACTACCGCAACCTCGACGTGTCGACCTTGAAAGAACTGGCTGCGCGCTGGGCGCCGGAAGTCAAAGACAGCTTCCATAAAGGCAGCACGCACTTGGCGCTGGATGATATTCGCGAGTCGATTGCCGAGTTGCAGCATTACCGCAAGCATTTCATCAAGGCTTGATTCTGCGGCGCCTGTGGAGGCGCCATCGCAGGCAAGCCAGCTCCCACATTTGATGGTATTCGCAAATCAAATTGTGGGAGCTGGCTTGCCTGCGATGCAGGCGACGCGGTCTTTAGCCAAACGCCCCCTTTTGGTGCCCTCGGCAAATGATTAGACTGCCGGCCTCTCTGTCAGGATCGCCATCATGTTGCTGATGCTCTACCTCGTCGCCATCACCGCCGAAGCCATGACTGGCGCCCTGTCCGCGGGGCGGCGTGGCATGGACTGGTTTGGCGTGGTGCTGATCGCTTGCGTGACGGCCCTGGGCGGCGGTTCGGTGCGTGATGTGTTGCTCGGCCACTACCCGCTGACCTGGGTCAAACACCCGGAATACCTGGTGCTGACCTCCGTTGCCGCGTTGGTGACGATCTTTATCGCGCCCTTGATGCGCCGCCTGCGCTCGCTGTTTTTGGCGCTGGACGCCTTGGGGTTAGTGGCGTTTACCCTGATTGGCTGCATGACCGCCCTGGAAATGGGCCACGGCATGTTGGTGGCGTCCGTCAGCGGGGTCATCACCGGCGTATTCGGCGGCATCCTGCGGGACATCTTCTGTAACGACATTCCGCTGATCTTCCGCCGCGAGCTGTATGCCAGCGTGTCTTTCCTGGCAGCGTGGTTCTACTTGTTGTGCCTATACCTGGAGCTGCCCAGCGAGCAAGCGATTCTGCTGACGTTGTTCAGTGGCTTCCTGCTGCGCCTGCTGGCGATCCGTTTTCACTGGGAAATGCCCAAGTTCGTCTACAACGACGACGTCCACTAGCGCGCAGCGTGTTGCTCCAGCGCCCACTCCACGTGTTCGCGCACCAACTCCGAGGGGTAGTCCCGTCGCGCCTTCAAAGCTTCCAGCACTGGAATGCTGGAGGGCGCATTGCCCAGGCCCACCGCCAGATTGCGTAACCAGCGCTCATAACCGGCACGGCGCAGGGGCGAGCCCTCGGTGCTGCTGAGGAATTTATCCTCGTCCCACATAAACAATTCGGCCAGTTCAGCGTTATCCAGATTGTGCCGTGGCTTGAAATCGCTTTCGGCGGTGGGTCGGGCGAAACGATTCCACGGGCAAACGATCTGACAGTCATCGCAGCCAAACACCCGGTTGCCGATCAGTGGGCGCAAGTCCTCGGGGATGGCGCTTTTGAGTTCGATGGTCAGATAGGAAATGCAGCGGCGCGCGTCCAGCACGTAAGGGCCGACGAAGGCGTTGGTCGGGCAGATGTCCAGGCACGCTGTACAACGGCCACAGTGTTCGGTGGCGTGGGGTGGGTCCACCGGCAGGGGCAAATCGACAAACAGTTCGCTCAAGAAGAAGTAACTGCCGGCCTTGCGGTTGAGAACCAGGGTGTTTTTACCGATCCAGCCCAGGCCCGCTTGTTCAGCGATGGCTTTTTCCAGGACGGGCGCGCTGTCGACGAAAGCGCGAAAGCCAAACGGCCCGATCTGCGCCTGGATACGGTCGGCCAGTTGCTGCACGCGCTTGCGGATCAGCTTGTGGTAATCGCGGCCCAAGGCGTAGCGCGAGATGTAGGCTTTTTCTGGCTGGGCCAGCAATTGCGCCATGTGGGTATCGCCGGGCAGGTAGTCCATGCGCAGTGACACCACGCGCAAGGTACCGGGCACCAGCTCGTCGGGGTGGGAGCGTTTGCTGCCGTGGGCGCCCATGTATTCCATCTCGCCGTGGTAACCCGCGTCGAGCCAGCGTTGCAGGTGCTGTTCATGCTCAGCCAGGTCGAGGCCGCTGATGCCCACTTGTTGAAAGCCCAGCTCGCGACCCCAGTCTTTGATCGATTGGGCGAGGGCGGGCAGATCGGAGGTAATAGCAGGCATGAGACACGGGAAACCACAGGTTAGATGCGTATAATTCTGCCAGACATCGGAGCTTGAAGACGCATGCCTCAGACAAAACACCCAATTACTGACGTTCAGCTGTTGTTGCCCGGCCATTTGCCGCAACTGGCTGCGCGTTCCCCGGACGCCCACAAGGGCCAGTTCGGCCACCTGCTGGTCATCGGTGGTGACT
>NZ_WKCD01000010.1:0-59823 GCF_021606625.1 Pseudomonas sp. PA-4-8C | reverse complement strand
GCTCAACTCTACGCCGAGCTGCGACCAATCCAGCCCCAGGACAAACACACAATAGGCCGCCAGGTGCAGCACGACATAAGCGAAGCACCACAGGCCCAACTGTCGACGCACCGCTATCCACCCCGCCCAACCGCTCAACTTCTGCAGCGGCGTCATGGCAAGTGTGATCAGCAACAGAATCAACGTTCCCAAACCCAATCGATCGACGAGCACCTTGCCAGGGTCAGGCCCCAGCGCGGAACTCCACGCCTCATACAACCAGAGCAATGGCCACACTGCGGCGGCTACAAACACGCCGATGCGCCAGATGGGATAGCGCATCAGTAGTTCTTCCGCAGATCGAGGCCTGTATATAAAGAAGCGACCTCATCCGAATAGCCATTGAACATCTGCGTCTCGCGCACATTCGGACTAAACAGGCCGCTCGGCAGACGGCGCTCCCGCGCCTGGGTCCAGCGTGGATGATCCACCGTAGGGTTCACATTCGCATAAAACCCATACTCATCAGCCGCAATACTTTGCCAGGTGGTTTTCGGCTGCTCACTGACCAGGCTGATCCGCACGATGGACTTCACACTCTTGAAGCCATACTTCCACGGCACCACCAAACGCAAAGGCGCACCATTCTGGTTGGGCAACTCCCGCCCATACATACCCACAGCGAGGATCGCCAGCGGATTCATCGCCTCATCCAGGCGCAGCCCTTCTACATAAGGCCAGTCGATCAAGCCGAAACTTGAGCGTTGCCCAGGCATGCTCTTGGGATCCTGAAGGGTTTCAAAACGGATGTACTTGGCTTTGGAGGTTGGCTCGACCTGCTTGAGCAACGCCGAGATGGGAAAGCCTATCCACGGAATCACCATGGACCATGCCTCGACACAACGCAGGCGGTAGATGCGCTCTTCCAATTCATAGGGCTTCATGAAGTCCTCCAGAGCATAGCGCCCAGGCTTTGCGACTTCACCATCTATCACCACGCTCCAGGGCTGCGTCTTGAGCGAGCCCGCATTCGTCGCCGGGTCGCCCTTGCCTGTCCCGAACTCATAGAAGTTGTTGTAGTGGGTGGCGTCCTTGAACGGCGTGATGGCCTCATCCTTGACCGTCACCGCCTGCCACTTCGTATTCGGAAGTTTTTCGGTAAACCAGCCGGGCGCGCTGCCCGGCTCGACGTCGGCATACCGCGCAGCATCGCCCGCACTGGCCCAACGCGGCAAGCTGCTGGCGGCAATACCGGCAAGCGCACCGCCGAGCAGGCTGCGGCGAGAGAGGTAGAAAGATTCAGGCGTGACATCCGATTCGTGACAATCGGACGCTTTGGGTAATTTGATTAACATGGTAACTCCGCAGCGTTGGAGAACTGATGCACCAATAGACTGCGGAGTATGGGGGAAATTACATTAAGGCAATGTTTTGTCCCGACGCAGACGCAACAAGTACTGAATAGGGCCCGAAGCGGCGTAGGCCAGGAACGCCAGCAGCAGGATACGCGGTGGATCACTGAACACGACCGCGAACACCAGCACCACGACAAGGATGGCCACGAAAGGCACGCGCCCCTTGAGGTCGAACTCCTTGAAGCTGTTGTACTTGATATTGCTGACCATCAGCATGCCGGCCGCCGCCACCATCAGGGCAACCAGGAACGACATCTTCGACCCTTGAATCCCGTAGTCACTGAACGCCCAGACAATCCCCGCGACAACACCCGCCGCTGCCGGGCTGGCAAGGCCGATGAAGTAGCGTTTGTCGGCAGTCCCCACCTGGGTGTTGAAGCGCGCCAGGCGCAAAGCGGCGCCCGCGACATAGATGAAGGCAACCATCCAGCCGACCTTGCCCATGTCACCCAATGCCCAGGCAAACGCCAGCAGTGCGGGAGCGACACCAAAGGCAACCATGTCCGACAGCGAGTCGTACTCGGCGCCGAAGGCACTTTGGGTATTGGTCATACGCGCCACACGCCCGTCCAGGCCGTCGAGCACCATGGCCACGAAGATTGCGATCGCGGCAAAACCGAAGTATTTGCTGGCACTCGCCGCATCACCCGCCGCCAGCGCACTCTGGGCACTCATGGAGTTGATGATGGAATAGAAGCCGGCAAACAGGTTCGCCGTGGTGAACAGGTTGGGCAGCAGATAGATGCCACGATGCCGGACCTTGCGGCCTTCGGCGTCATGCCCTTCTTCGACATGTTCATCGATCGGCAGCATGCTTTCGGCGTCGGAAGCCTGATGTGGCTCTTCGGGACGTTCGCTCATGGACTTTACCTTGCAACGGTGTGAAAAAAATTCGACAGATACTTGCAGCGACTGTTCGCCTGCAAACGATGCAGCTTTATACCAGAACCGGCCCTCCAAACGAAAAAACGCGGCCTAAGCCGCGCTTTCCCTCGATGCGTACGACTTAGTTCTTGGCTTTGTCGACGATCTTGTTGGCACCGATCCACGGCATCATGGAGCGCAGTTGCTCGCCGATGACTTCGATACCGTGAGCGGCGTTGTTACGACGCTTGGCGGTCATCGAAGGGTAGCCGGTAGCGCCTTCGCTGATGAACATTTTGGCGTATTCGCCGTCCTGAATACGTTTCAGGGCGTTGCGCATGGCCTGGCGAGACTCGGCGTTGATTACTTCAGGGCCGGTCACGTACTCGCCGTATTCGGCGTTGTTGGAGATCGAGTAGTTCATGTTGGCGATGCCGCCTTCGTACATGAGGTCAACGATCAGCTTCAGTTCGTGCAGGCATTCGAAGTAGGCCATTTCCGGCGCGTAGCCAGCTTCAACCAGGGTTTCGAAACCAGCCTTTACCAGCTCAACGGTACCACCGCACAGAACGGCTTGTTCGCCGAACAGGTCGGTTTCGGTCTCGTCCTTGAAAGTGGTTTCGATGATGCCGGTACGACCGCCACCCACACCAGCAGCGTAGGACAGCGCAACGTTCTTGGCGTTGCCCGACGCATCCTGGTAGATCGCGATCAGGTCAGGGATACCGCCGCCTTTGACGAACTCGGAGCGCACGGTGTGGCCCGGTGCTTTCGGCGCGATCATGATCACGTCGAGGTCAGCGCGTGGCACAACCTGATTGTAGTGAATCGCGAAGCCGTGGGAGAAGGCCAGGGTGGCGCCCTTCTTGATGTTCGGCTCGATTTCGTTCTTGTACAGCGAGGACTGGAACTCGTCCGGGGTCAGGATCATGACCAAGTCGGCAGCCGCAACAGCAGAAGCAACGTCAGTCACTTTCAGGCCATGAGCTTCAGCCTTGGCAACAGTGGCCGAGCCTTTACGCAGGCCAACAGTCACGTCAACGCCGGAATCTTTCAGGTTGCACGCTTGGGCGTGGCCCTGGGAACCGTAGCCGATGATGGCGACTTTCTTGCCCTGGATGATCGACAGGTCACAATCTTTATCGTAATAAACTTTCATGAGGTTCCTCTATATATCCAGGCCGTAAGGCCATTCGCTAATTGGGTTAGATGCTGAGTACTTTGTCACCACGGGCAATCCCGGTGACACCACTGCGTACGGTTTCCAGAATCGAGGCCGTCCCGATCGACTGGATGAAGCTGTCCAGTTTGTCGCTGGTACCGGTCAGTTGAACGGTATAAACGCTGGCGCTCACATCGACGATCTGCCCGCGATAAATATCGGTAGTGCGTTTGATCTCGGCACGTTGGGCACCCGTGGCCTTGACCTTGACCAGCATCAGTTCGCGCTCGATGTGAGCGCTTTCCGACAAGTCGACCAGCTTGACCACTTCGATCAGCTTGTTGAGGTTCTTGGTGATCTGCTCGATCACCTCATCGTGACCCACGGTGGTCAACGTCAGGCGCGACAGGGTCGGGTCTTCGGTTGGGGCCACGGTCAGGCTTTCGATGTTGTAGTTGCGTTGCGAAAACAGGCCGACAACACGAGACAGAGCGCCGGGTTCGTTCTCCAGAAGCAGGGAGATAATATGCCGCATGATTAAGTACGCTCCGTCTTGTTCAGCCACATGTCGCGCATAGAGCCGTCTTTGATCTGCATCGGGTAGACGTGCTCGCTGGTATCCACCTGAATATCGATGAACACCAGGCGGTCCTTCATGGCGAACGCCTCTTCCATTTTCGGCTTCAGATCTTTCAGATCGTTGATGCGAATGCCGACGTGGCCATAGGCTTCAACCAATTTGACGAAGTCTGGCAACGATTCCATGTAGGAATGGGAGTGACGGCTACCGTAGCTCATGTCCTGCCACTGACGAACCATGCCCAGTACGCCGTTGTTCAAGCAGACGATCTTCACCGGAAGGCCGTACTGCAGGCACGTCGACAGTTCCTGGATGTTCATCTGGATGCTGCCTTCGCCCGTCACACAGGCAACGTCGGCATCCGGGAAGCTCAGCTTCACACCCATGGCCGCAGGGAAACCAAAGCCCATCGTGCCCAGGCCACCAGAGTTGATCCAGCGGTTAGGCTTGTCGAACTTGTAGTACTGCGCCGCGAACATCTGGTGCTGGCCTACGTCGGAGGTCACAAAGGCGTCGCCCTTGGTCACTTCGCACAGGGTTTCGATCACGGTTTGCGGCTTGATGATGCTGCCGTCGCCCTTGTCGTAAGGGAACAGGCCGCGATCACCGCGCCATTCGTCGATCTGCTTCCACCAGCTGGCAACGGATTCCTTGTTCGGCGTTTCGCCGATGTCCTTGAGCGCAGCGACCATTTCGGTCAGTACGCTTTCTACAGGACCCACGATCGGCACATCGGCCTTGATGGTCTTGGAGATGGACGCCGGGTCGATGTCGATATGGATGATCTTGGCATTCGGGCAGAATTTGCTCGCGCCGTTGATCACCCGGTCATCGAACCGCGCGCCCACGGCCAGGATCACATCGGCGTGGTGCATGGTGAGGTTGGCGGTGTAGCTGCCGTGCATACCGAGCATGCCGACGAACTGACGGTCCGAACCCGGGAATGCGCCGAGGCCCATCAGGGTGTTGGTCACCGGCAGGTTGAGCAGCTTGGCCAGTTCGGTCAACGGAGCAGAACCGCCACCCAGAATCACGCCACCACCGGAGTACAGCACAGGGCGCTTGGCCGCCAGGAGCATTTCTGCCGCCTTGCGGATTTGCCCCGAGTGCCCACGCACGGCCGGGCTGTAGGAACGCAGCTTGGCTTTTTTCGGGAAGACGTATTCGAACTTCTCGGCCGGGTTGGTCATGTCTTTCGGGATATCGACCACTACCGGGCCCGGGCGACCGGACTGGGCAAGGTAGAACGCCTTTTTCATGACATCCGGGATTTCCGAGGGATGCTTGATCATGAAGCTGTGTTTCACGATCGGCCGGGAAATACCGATCATGTCGGTTTCCTGGAATGCATCGGTGCCGACCATAGTGCTAGGCACCTGACCAGAGATGATCACCATCGGAATGGAGTCCATATAGGCAGTCGCGATGCCGGTAATGGCATTGGTTGCGCCTGGGCCGGACGTTACCAGTACCACGCCGGCTTTACCGGTGGCACGGGCGTAACCGTCAGCCATATGGGTCGCGGCCTGTTCGTGGCGAACCAGGATGTGGGTAACAGCCGGTTCCTTGAACAGTGCGTCGTAGACATGCAGCAGAGCACCACCTGGGTACCCGTAGATATAGTCGACGCCTTCGTCACGCAAAAAGCGGACGAGCATCTCACCGCCAGATAAAAGCTCCACGTTGTTCACCTCTAAAACGCCAGAATACCGTCCGTTAAAAACCGACGGGTCTTAATAGGTTTACTTCTCAACAGAGCATGAGCGACGGTGGTCGCCGACTACGTCAGCACTGACTGAGCAAGTATTGGGATCGTCCCAAGTGTTGCGGGCTTTTCCCACCCAGCGCGAGGTAACGCGTTGCGGGTGTTACAGGTCGGCGCGGATGTGCGCCTCATGATCTGCTGAGCGGGCCTGCTTCTGGCAGTCCCGATACAGCGGACTTTGGATTCTTCTGTTTCACGCCCTTCAAGTCAAGCAATAATTGCGCTTTTTTCCAACTAAGCGCATGAGAACGTAGAAGAAAGGGCTTTGAGGAGGGATAAAACTCGCCTGAATGTCGTCAAGCGGTAGAAATGTGCGCAAGACTGCCGGAAAAACCGGCAGTCAGGCAATTAACGAGCGTCGACGATCAATTGATCGAACTTTTTCAGCGCGTTACGCAAGCCGAGGCTCTCCCGCGGTCGGTCGGCGTAGACCATCTCGGCCATTTCCAGGATCCCCGACGCATTCGGCAAGGGCAGGTCCTGCTCCAGGATCTGCTTCATACGCGAGAGGAAGATCCATTGCAGCCACTGGTGGAAGTCCAGGGTATCGACGGAAAAGGGCTCGACACTGCTGAGGGCTTCAGCGCCAGGGGAAACTTCATCCCACCAGCCCTGTACGCGCAGTTCGCGCTCGATCAGCAATAACTGCTCGGCGATCGCGGGGAAACGCGCATCCATCAGAGACTGACCTTGGCTTTTTGCCGCGCCTGGGCTGCACCGGCGGCATCCCCTTGGGCGGCACGTGCATCACCGATCAACGCCCACAGGCTGGCTTGCAGGTCTGGACGGCCATTGGCCAGGCTCAGGCCGCGACGAGCGAACTGCTCCGCTTGGGGCGCATCGCCCTGGGCCATGCGCACCTGGGCCAGGCGATAGAGCACTTGTGGCTCACGCGGCGCCACGCGCTGGGCACGTTCAAGGCTCGACGAGGCGCCGTTCAAGTCGCCACCGGCCTGCTGCTGCTGAGCGGTGGTGAGCAACGCCAGCACCGGGCCATCCAGTTGTTCGTCAGCCGACAACCCGCCCGCATTGGACGATGACGGAATACCGCTCGGCGTCGAAGGCATGTTGTAGGTGCCCTGGTTGACCGGCGCGGTTTGAATCGGCGTGGAGTTCACCGGCCCGGAAGTGCTCGGGCCTGGGGTCCATGGCTCGGCACTGATAGGCGCCGAGGTTGCAGCCCCACTGCCTGGCACCATCACCACGACGCCGGAATCCTGGGGAATTGCCTGGGTTGCAGCTTGGGCAGGCCGTTTGACCACGGTCTGACGGAAGCCGCCATTGGCCGAAATGCGGTCGCTATTGGAGACGGACGTGCTTGAGTCCACCACAGGGATAGAGCCGCGCTGCACGCTGGAGCAACCGCCGAGCAAAGCCAGAGCCGTAATTGCTGGAATCCACAACTTGTTCACTTGAAACCCTCTTTGCTTAATTCATCCAGCCCTTGACCCAATCCATCACCGATTCCGCGTCAGCAGGTGTACTGCCACTGCACGCGGCGCCGGGTGGTGGTTCGCTGCCGCGAATATACGGCATCTGCACCGCGCCCGGACAGTTGGCGTCGGAGCCTTGGCCGGTGTGCGGATCAATCCAGGCCTGCACGATATTGTCCGGCTGCGGCATGTTGAGCGGCAACGGATCAGCCTTGCGCATGAAACTGGTCCATACCTGCAACGCGCCGGTCGCACCGGTGAACGGCGTCTTGCCGTTATCGTCGCGCCCCAGCCACACCACGGCCAGTACATCCTGGCCGAACCCTGCGAACCAGCTGTCGCGGGAGTCGTTACTGGTACCGGTCTTGCCGGCCAGGGTCAGGTTCGACGGTAGCACGCTGTAGACCGAACGCCCTGTACCCTCCCGCATCACGCGCTGCATGGCGTTCTGGATCAGGTAAATGGAACCCGCGTCGAAGCGCTGCTGAATCTGGAACGGGTAGCGCTTGAGCGGTTCGCCATCGGCGGTCAGCACACTGCGAATACCGCGCATCGGCGTGTTGAAGCCACCATTGGCCAGGGTCTGGTACATAGTGGTCACTTCCATCGGCGTCATGGCCGCAGCGCCCAAAAGCATGGATGGGAATGCAGGGAACTCACGCTCCACCCCCAGTCGCGCTATGGTTTTCAGGACATTTGGCACGCCTACCTCAAGCCCCAGGCGCGAGGTCGAAATATTGTAGGAATGCGCCAGCCCTTGATACAGGAACACCGTGCCATGGGAGCGGCGGTCGAAGTTCTTGGGGGTCCATACCTGGCCATCCGCACCTTTGACCGACAGCGGGTCATCGGACAGCCAACTGGTCAGCGTGTACTTGCTGGGTTTTTCCAGTGCTGTGAGGTAGACCGCGGGCTTGACCAGCGAGCCAATTGGCCGCACGGCATCCAGTGCGCGGTTGAAACCGGCGAAACTGGCCTGCCGGCTGCCGATCATGGCCTGGACTTCGCCGGTTTCCGGGTTGGTCACGACCATGGCGGCTTCGACTTCATCCGAGCCTTTACGGCCGGTCAGGCGCTTGAAGGTGTCGTTGACCGACGCTTCGGCCTTCATCTGCAGGATGGGGTCGAAGCTGGTGAAGATCCGCAGGCCCTCTTCGGTCAAGTCTTCGTCGCGGTAGTCTTCGCGCAGTTGGCGCTTGACCAAGTCGATAAAGCCAGGGAATGAGCTATCCGCCAGCTTGCCGCGAGTGGTCACACCCAGTGGCATTTTTTTCGCAGCGGCTACTTGTTCAGCGGTGGCGACACCCTGCTGCTCCAGCACATCGAGCACCAGGTTGCGACGTTCAAGCGCACGCTCCGGGTTGCGGCGCGGGTTGTAATAGGACGGCCCCTTCACCATCCCCACCAGCAACGCGACCTGATGCAACTTCAACTCGGACAACGGCTGCCCGAAGAAGAACTGGCTGGCCAGGCCGAAACCGTGCACGGCGCGCTGGCCATCCTGCCCGACGAATACCTCGTTGAGGTAGGCCTCGAGGATTTCCTGCTTGCTGTAATGCAGCTCCAGCAACATCGCCATCATGGCTTCGGTGAGTTTACGGGTGAGGCTGCGTTCGTTGGTCAGGTAGAAGTTCTTGACCAATTGTTGCGTCAACGTACTGCCGCCCTGGGTCATCTTGCCGCCGGAGGTGTTGACCCAGATAGCACGGGCGATCGACTTCGGCGAGACACCCCAGTGGCTATAGAAATCGCGGTCTTCGACAGCGACCAGGGTTTCCAGCAGGTACGGCGGCACCTGATCGAGCTTGATCAGGATGCGATCTTCAAGGTTTTTCGGGTAAATACCGCCGATCAGCAACGGTTCAAGACGCACCACCGGCAGCTTGGAGCCATTGAGCGACGACAGCTCAGCCACATAGTCGCCAGAGAAACGCACGCGCACCGGCTGGGCTTTTTCCAGGCCTTCGTAGAACTGGAAGCCACGGGTGTTCAGGTCGACGGTATTACCGCTGACCGCCGCAGCGCCGGGGCCATTGCTCACAGGTTCGCGGCGGTAGCCCAGTGCATCGAGCTCGGTGAGGAAATCTTCCTTGCTGAGCTTCTGGCCAGAGAACAGTTCCAGCGGGCGTGCATACACCTTGGCCGGAATCGTCCAGCGCTTGCCGGAGAATTTTTCCTGCACCACGGCATCGAGGTACACCGCAAGGCCAGCGACCGCCACAAGGCCCACCAGGCCAAGCTTGATCACCCAGCCCAGCCAAGGGCGCGGGCCGCGGGAAGGAGGTTTTTTACGGGAACGGGGAGATCGGGTTCGAGTCATGGCGGCGGATTATACGCACTTTATTGATGATCAACATGAGCCGGACAGCGGTTTGCACGACTGGCATCAGCAGCCATAATGCCCCCCATGATTTTCCCCAGACTTTGAAGGATCGCCCGTGAGCCAGACCCTGATCGCTGCCCTGCAAAACCCGGCCTTGTACCCTCATCCGGTTGACGCGTTTCAAGTCATCGAGACCCATATTTCCTGGGTGATACTGACGGGCCCCTATGCATATAAGCTGAAGAAACCGATGAACTTCGGCTTCCTGGACTTCACCAATCTGGACGACCGCGGGCATTTCTGCCGCGAGGAACTGCGCCTCAACCAGCGCCTGACCGAAGATTTGTATCTTGAAGTGTTGCCGATTACCGGCACTGCCGAGGCACCGCAACTGGGTGGCGACGGCCCGGCCATCGAATACGCGCTGAAAATGCGTCAGTTCCCGCAAAGCCAGATGCTCAGCACCCTGCAAGCCAACGGCGAACTGACAAGCGCGCACATCGATGAGATGGCCAAACAGATTGCCCAGTTCCACCTCCATGCCCCTCAAGTCCCACAAGACCACCCGGCCGGCACGCCGCAGGAAGTAATGGCGCCGGTACGCCAGAACTTTGACCAGATCCGCCCGTTCCTCAGCGACAAGGCCGACCTGACGCAACTGGAGGCTCTGCAAGCCTGGGCTGAAAGCAGCTTCGAACGCCTCAAGCCTCTGCTTGCGCAGCGCAAGCTCGACGGCTATACCCGTGAATGCCACGGCGATATCCACCTGGGCAACGCCACCCTGATCGATGGCCGCGTGGTGATCTTCGACTGCATCGAGTTCAACGAGCCTTTCCGCTTTACCGACGTGTACGCCGACACCGCCTTTTTGGCCATGGACCTGGAAGATCGCGGCCTCAAATGCCTGGCACGGCGCTTTATCAGCCAGTACCTGGAACTGACCGGTGACTACCAGGGCCTGGAACTGCTGAACTTCTATAAAGCCTACCGTGCGCTGGTGCGCGCCAAGGTTGCACTGTTCAGCATGCCGAGCGAAGCCAACCCGGTGCAACGCGCTACCACCCTGCGCCAGTACCGCAACTACGCCAACCTGGCGGAGAGCTACAGCACCATTCCTTCGCGTTTCCTGGCAATCACCCACGGTGTTTCAGCCGTGGGCAAGAGCCACGTGGCCATGCGCCTGGTCGAAGCCCTGGGCGCCATCCGCCTGCGCTCGGATGTAGAGCGCAAGCGCCTGTTTGGCGAGCAGCAGGTGGAGAACACCCTGCAGGCCGGCATCTACAATCAGGACGCCAGCGCTGCCACCTACGCACGCCTGAACGAGATTGCCGACACCGTGCTGCGCGCCGGCTACCCGGTAGTGCTGGATGCCACGTTCTTGAAACGCGCACAGCGTGACGCCGCCGCCCAGGTTGCCGAAGCCACTGGCGCGCCGTTCCTGATCCTCGACTGCAACGCCCCGCACGCCGTTATCACCAGTTGGCTGGCCCAACGCCAGGCGGATAAAAACGATCCGTCCGACGCCACACTGGCCGTTATCGAAGAACAACAAGCCAGTCGTGATCCGCTGACTGCCGAGGAGCTGCTGCTCAGCAAGCGTGTCGAGACCAATGAAAGCGGGACGCTCGACGCCTTGGTCGGGCATATCCGCCAGCGTCTGCCGGGCCTGTAAGAAATATTTCTTGGTCGTGTCGCCGTCTTCGGCGCGCGACCTCGCGATAGTGGCACTATACTGGCTCCATAACACCAGCCAGAGTCGCGATCATGAGTCAGCCCAAGCTTCTTGATACCCCGCTCTACGCCCTCCTGCATAAGGACGATATCCGCGGCTTCAACCAGGAGCGCCCTGAGAACGGCACCATCGACATGCGCGGTGGCGACTTTCGCGGGTTGGACCTGCGCGACCTGAACGCCACGGGTGTTGATTTTACCGACGCCTATTTTCGCTCTGCCGACCTGCGCGGCCTGGACTTGCGTGGCTGCTCACTGGAAGGCGCCAGCCTGGCCCATGCACAGATTTCGGGTGCTTATTTCCCGCCCGAACTCACGGCTGACGAAATACTTATGTCAGTCAATTTCGGTACTCGCCTGCGCTACCGCACCAAGTAACCCCACACACTGAGTGACGGCCACATCCCCTGCCTGGCGGGCGCGTTGCGCCTATCTGCGAGCAAGCGCCGTCGCGCCATTCTTATAAGCTTTTCAGCCCTTCCTGACCAAAGAACCACGCTTTTCCTACTGAGCGCTACACTCATTTTCAGGCTGCCTGGTCACGACACCCACCGCACCATTCGGCCAACGCAAGGAGGCTTGATGAACGATGAGCTGCAACACCTGAAAAACCTTGGCAAGACGTCAGCGCAGTGGCTGCATGCGGTGGGCATCCACAGCGCGTCCGACTTGCGTCGGCTGGGGGCGGTCGATGCCTACCGAGCCGTGCGCACGCGCGGGTTTCGAGCCTCGAAGGTTCTGCTGTATGCGATTGAAGGGGCATTGATGGATGTGCACTGGAACGACATACCCACGGAGCGCAAGGAGGCCTTGAACCGTCAGTTGGAAGCGATTTCAGTGCATCAGAAGAACTAGAGTGGCACTCAAACCCAGTGTTTACGGGCATTACAAACGAGCGTTTGAGAAAACTACATGAGCCAGAAAAACAAATGTTGACTCTCAAATGAGAATCGTTATGATTATCACAACTGGTCGCGAGATCAGCCGATAACTGAAAGACCATTGGTTCGGACTCTCAGATTATCTCCTCATCAGGCTAATCACGGTTATTTGACCCGGCTCTTGCCGGGTCTTTTTTTGCCCGTGAATTAACCCGCCTCAGCGCGCAATGATCAGCGGATGCCCACGCTCCGGATGCAGCTGTACCAGCACATCCAGGCCGAATACAGCCTTGAGCGGCTCAGGTTGCAAGACTTTGGAGGGCGTATCCAACGCGTGAGGGCGGCCGTTTTCCAGCAACAGGATCCGGTCGCAGTAACGCGCTGCCAGGTTCAAGTCATGCAGAATGACCAGCACCGCAGCGCCTCTGTCGGCGAAATGTCGGATAGCTTGTAAGGTGGTGTGTTGGTACAGGGGGTCGAGCATCGACGTGGGTTCATCCAGCAACAATGTCTGCCCCGCTTCACCTGGCCATAACTGCGCCAATACCCGCGCCAGGTGCACACGTTGCCGCTCGCCGCCGGACAACGCCAGGTAACTGCGGCCACTCAGGTGGCCGACATCCGCCGCTTGCAGGGCCGCGCTGATGATTTCGTCGTCGCGCACTCGCCCGGTCTGATGGGGCAAGCGGCCCATGCCCACCACCTCTTCGACACGAAAAGCAAAATCCAGGGTGGAAGATTGTGGCAGTACCGCCAGGCGCTGGGCACGCTGCGCGCCGGTCATGTGCTTGAGCGCCTGGTGATCCAGCCAGACCTTGCCCTGATCCGGCTGCAACTCCCCGCACAGCGCCCCAAGCAAGGTACTTTTGCCGGCGCCATTGGGGCCCAGAACGCCCAGCACTTCGCCCGGCAAAAGGTCCAAGGTGATATCGGCCAGCACGGTTTTCCCACCACGCCGGATCTGCAACGCTTCTACCCGCAACATCAGGCGCGCCCTCGTAACAATAAATAGAGGAAAAACGGCGCACCGATAAACGCGGTGACAATACCGATCGGCAGCTCCGCCGGCGCCAACGCCAGGCGCGCCACCAGGTCCGCAAACAACAGCAGGCTCGCCCCCGCCAATACTGAGGCCGGTAACAACACCCGATGATCCGGCCCCGCCAGCAACCGCACCAGATGGGGTACCACCAACCCGACAAAACCAATCATGCCCGCCGCCGCCACTGCAGCGCCAACGCCTAAAGCCGTACAGAACACCAGCTCACGCTTGAGCCTTTCAACATCAATACCCAGATGATTGGCCTCAGACTCACCCAACAGCAGCGCATTCAGCGCCTTGGCCCGGCGCGGCAACCACAGCGCCACGCCCGCACTCACCAGCAGCAAGGGCCACAACCGCGAGTAACTTGCGCCATTGAGGCTGCCCAGGTTCCAGAACGTCAGGGTGCGTAACGTGGCGTCGTCGGCCAGATAGGTAAAGAGCCCCACCGCAGAACCGGCCAGGGCCGTCAGGGCGATACCGGCGAGCAACATCGTCGCGACATTGGTCTGGCCATTGCGACGTCCCAGACGATAGACCAGCGCCGTAACGCCCAGGCCGCCGAGAAATGCGCACAGCGACAATAGATACGGCCCGAATGCCTCCGGCAGCCCGCCAAAGAACGAGCCACCAACAATCGCCACCGCTGCCCCCAACGCTGCGCCGCTGGATACGCCAACCAACCCTGGATCGGCCAGCGGATTGCGAAACAACCCCTGCATCGCCACACCCGACAACGCCAGCACACCGCCGACCGCCAGCCCCAACAGGGTGCGCGGCAAGCGAATCTGCCCCAGGATCAACTCGGCCTGCTCCAATCCTTGCGGCTCAATAGGTACGCCCATCAGTCTTAACGCAGCCCTGAGCGTGTCCACTAACGGCAGGCTGACCGGCCCCAGTGCCAATGAGAGCCAGATCGCCAATACACACAGCAGCGACAGCCCGATAAACAGCGTTTTTGGCTTAACCAGAGTGGTCATGGAGCAGGCTTGGCCTGGGACGGATAAAAGCCGGCAGACAGTTTCTCCAGGCTTTGCGGCAATCGCGGCCCCAGGCCACCTACCAGCAAGGTCGGATCCAGCTCAAAGACTCGGTCGCTCTTGGCTGCCGGCGTAGAAGCAAGGATCGGATTTTCCTTGAACAAGGCGGCACGCGCCGCGTCCCCGGTCAGGGCGCGATCGGCAAACACCAGCACCTCAGGATTCAAACCGGCCAGCGATTCCACGGAAAACGGTTTATAGCCCACATGCGTGGCCAGATTACGCCCACCAGCCTGCTGCAACATCCAGTCAGCGGCCGTGTCCTTACCGGCGATCAGCGGCTTGCCACCGGCATGGCCGAGCAGCAACAGCACACCTGGAGCCTTCTGTGTAGCCTGGGCCTTGGCCACCCAGTTTTTTTGCTGCGCCAGCGCCTGCTCATACCCGGCAAACAAGGCATCAGCCTGGGCCTCACTACCGAGCAGTTTCCCCAGGTGTTCAAGGTTGCCTTTGAGCGTGGGCAAATCCGGCTGGGCCGAGAATATATCCACCTGCACCCCGGCGCTGCGAATCTGCGCCAGCACGGGCGGTGGCCCCATTTCCTCCGTGCCCACCAGGATTTGCGGGCGCAGGCTGAGAATGCCTTCGGCCGACAACTGCCGCTGGTAACCAATGCTCGGCAAGGCCTTGAGCGACGCCGGATGCTGACTGGTGGTGTCCACCCCCACCAGCTTCGACTCACCGCCCAGGGCCGTCACCCATTCCGACAGCGCACCGCCGGCACTGACCCAGCGTTGCGGCAGTTCAGAGGCGTGCACCCCAGGGTTGACCAGCAGTGAGGCAACAAGCGCAATAGCGCTGGTACTCAGACGCATAACAGGGTTTCCTTCCTAGGGCAGGGCCACTCAAGCACTCATTGATGTGACAGATTACCCCTGCCATGCATCGTATTGAGCACCCAGTCATCTGACGGGCGAAGCAGGCATTTGATAATTGTTTGCATTTGCACGTCAAGGCACTTAAGGATTGAAATGAAGTTTCTCTGCGCCTCCGGCGACCTCGCCCCCAACAGCAGCCGCGGTTTTGATATCGATGGCCACAGGCTGTTGGCGGTGCGCCGGGACGGCATTGCGTACTTCTATCTCAACCGCTGCCCCCATCGCGGCATCCCGCTGGAATGGCAGCCAAATCGCTTCCTCGATGAAAGCGCCAGCCTGATCCAATGCGCCACCCATGGCGCGTTGTTCCTGATTGAAAGCGGCGAGTGCATCGCCGGGCCTTGCGCAGGCCAAAGCCTCACCGCCCTGCCCGGCCGCGAAGACGAACAGGGATTGTGGGTCGATCTCTAGTCGCCCAGCAGCACCTTCAGCCGACGCTCGACGTAAATCTCCTGCGGCGTAACCCGTACGCCATAGGCCAACACCTCTACACCTGCAGCCTTGGCCTCACGTAGCGCTGCCGCATAACCGGCGTCGATTTCCACCGCCGGGCGCACCGCGTCGATCCCCGACAGGTTCACGCAATACAGCTGCACGGCCCGTATACCGTCGCGCGCCAGATGCGCCAGCTCACGCAAGTGCTTGGCACCGCGCTGGGTCACCGCATCGGGGAAAGCCGCCACCGAGCTGCCATCAAAGCCCAGGGTGACGCTTTTGACCTCAACAAACGCAGCACCCTGGGGGTAATCCAGGCGAAAGTCGATACGGCTTTTCTCCTGGCCATAAGGCACCTCACGCTTCAACGCAGTAAAGCCATTGAGCTCAGTGATCACACCGGCCAGCAAGGCTTCTTCCACCAACTGATTGGCACGCGCGGTGTTGACGCACGCCAGCCGGCCCTGGGGCGTTTCGGCAATCTCCCAGGTGCCCGGCAGCTTACGCTTGGGGTCCGTGGAACGGCTGAACCAGACCTGGCCACCTTCGACCATGCAGTTGAGCATCGAGCCGGTGTTAGGGCAGTGAATGGTGAGCAACTCGCCGGTAAGGGTTTCGATATCGGTGAGAAAGCGCTTGTAGCGGCGGATCAGCCGCCCTTCTTCAAGAGGAGGATTAAAACGCATCAGCCTTGCCAGCTCCGCAAACCACGGGCGATCCGCTCCACCGCTTCTTGCAGCCGATCGAGATTTTGCGTGTAGGCAAAACGCACGTGATGGCCCGCCTGGTAGCGACCGAAATCCAACCCGGGCGTAAAGGCCACATGCTCGGTTTCGAGGAAATGCCGGCAAAACGCGAAGGCATCGCCGCCGAACGCGCTGATATCGGCATACAGATAAAAGGCACCTTCGGGCTCCACGGCGATACCAAACCCCAGCTCACGCAGGGCCGGCAGCAGGAAGTCACGGCGGCGACCAAATTCGGCACGGCGCTGCTCCAGAATCTCCAGGGTTTGCGGGGTGAAACAGGCCAACGCGGCATGCTGGGCCATGCTTGGCGCACTGATGTAGAGGTTTTGCGCCAATTTCTCCAGCTCACCCACCGCTTCAGGCGGCGCCACCAGCCAACCGAGGCGCCAGCCGGTCATGCCGAAATACTTCGAAAAACTATTCAGGACAAAGGCGCCATCATCGACTTCCAGCACACTGGCGGCGTCCGTGCCGTAGGTGAGGCCGTGATAAATCTCGTCGACCACCAAATGACCGTTGCGCGCCTTGATGGCGCCCGACAGCCCAGCCAACTCGTCCCGGGTGAGGATCGTGCCGGTGGGGTTGGCGGGCGACGCCACCAGTGCGCCGACACTGTCCTGGTCCCAATGCCTGGCCACCAGATCGGCGGTCAACTGGTAACGTACGTCTGGGCCGACCGGCACCAATTGCGCCGCGCCTTCCACAAGGCGCAGGAAGTGTCGGTTGCAGGGGTAGCCTGGGTCCGCCAGCAGCCAGTGCTTGCCCGGATCCACCAGCAAACTGCTGGCCAGCAATAACGCGCCGGAGCCACCGGGGGTGATCAGAATACGCTGCGGATCGATGCTCAAACCGTAGCGTTGCTGGTAGAAACCGCTGATGGCTTCGCGCAATTCGGGCAAGCCGCGGGCAGCGGTGTAGCGCGTTTTACCGTTTGCCAACGCGGCTTGGCCGGCGCGGATGATCGGCTCGGCGGTGGTGAAGTCCGGCTCGCCGATTTCCAGGTGGATCACGTCGTGACCGGCGGCCTGCAGCTCATTGGCACGCGCCAGTAACGCCATGACATGAAAAGGTTCGATGGCGCGACTACGCGCACTGTAGGGCTGAGCCATTAGCCTTCCTTAGACGGTGAGGACAAAATCTGGATTCTACCGAACCCTCACGGTAAAACATGCTCTATTGCCTGATTGGGGCTGCAAGTGCACCCTGCGCGCGCTCGTAAAACAGCTAAAATCAACATTCGAGGCAATACATACCCAGTCATGGCGGGCTGCTGCGGTTTGCATCCCCTTTGCCCTGGACCTCGACAACCGGGAGTAGCGCACCCTGAATCTATCTGGTAAGTTCGCCCGCTTGCAGCCGCAGGGCCGGCAGGTGTCGGTGACGTTGCAATCCTGCGCAATGGATTAGAAGAGTGAGAGGCGGTCTATTCATGTCCACCCAAGCAAAGCAACAGCAGACTCAAGGCCTCGGCGGCTTCGAACCCTATGTCGAAAAAAAGGGCGAGGAGTACATGGGCGAGCCCATGCGCGAGCACTTCACCAAGATCCTCAACAAGTGGAAACAGGACTTGATGCAGGAAGTCGACCGTACGGTTGACCATATGAAGGATGAAGCGGCCAACTTCCCTGACCCGGCCGATCGTGCCAGCCAGGAAGAAGAGTTCGCCCTCGAACTGCGCGCCCGCGATCGCGAGCGCAAGTTGATCAAGAAGATCGACAAGACCCTGCAACTGATCAAAGACGAAGAATACGGCTGGTGCGAATCCTGCGGCGTCGAAATCGGTATTCGCCGACTGGAAGCCCGCCCAACCGCGGACCTGTGCGTAGACTGCAAGACCTTGGCTGAAATCAAGGAAAAACAGGTCGGCAAGTAACGTTGCCGAGTTGAACAAATGGAGCGTGCGAACGCTCCATTTTTGTTTCTGGCGTTTACCGGTTATGCAGTAGTATCCGGGCCATGACAGCCTCTACTTATATCGGGCGCTTCGCCCCCACACCCAGCGGCCATTTGCACTTCGGCTCCCTGGTTGCCGCCCTCGCCTCATACCTCGATGCACGCGCCCACCATGGCCGTTGGTTGATGCGCATGGAAGACCTTGACCCTCCCCGTGAAGAGCCCGGCGCTCAGGCGGCGATCCTGCATGCGCTGGAAAGCTACGGCTTTGAATGGGATGGCGAACTGGTTCGTCAGAGCGAGCGGCATGATGCCTACGCCAAAGTACTGAACGATATGTTCAACCACGGCCTGGCCTACGCCTGCACCTGCTCGCGCAAGCAGTTGGCGCCCTACAACGGGGTTTACCCAGGCTTGTGCCGCAATGCCGGCCACGCCCAGCAAGACGCCGCCATCCGCGTGCGCGTGCCCGAGTTGGAGTATCACTTTATCGACCGCGTCCAGGGCGAGTTCCGGCAGCATCTGGGCCGCGATGCCGGCGACTTCATCATCCGTCGCCGCGACGGCCTCTACGCCTACCAACTGGCGGTGGTGCTCGACGACGCCTGGCAAGGGATAACCGATATCGTGCGCGGCGCCGACCTGCTCGACTCCACACCGCGCCAGCTGTACCTGCAAGAGCTGCTTGGCCTGCGCCAGCCACGTTACTTGCATGTACCGCTGATCGTGCAGCCAGACGGCAACAAGCTGGGCAAGTCCTACCGCTCTGCACCGTTGACAGCCGACCAGGCCACGCCTTTGCTACTCAGAGCACTGCGCGCCCTTGGCCAACAGACTGACACGCAATTGCTTCACGCAAGCCCACGAGAACTGCTGGATTGGGGCATTGCACACTGGGACGCCACCCGCATCCCGCGCACGCTGACCCTGGCCGAAGCGCAATTGAGTTGAAGGCGCTTGCAGGTTGCCAGCCATCCGTTAACATCGCGGCAGATTTTTAATCAGAGGCCAACATGTACATCTATCGTTTGGTCCTGCTGCTGGTCGTCGGGATCTACCTGTTCTCCCCCGCCATCATGGATTGGTGGATCGACGCCACGGGCGCCTGGTATCGCCCTTATCTGCTGTGGCTGATCCTGATCGTCGTGACCTTCATCCTGCAGAGCCAAAAAGATGCCGATGAGCTTTAGTCTCACCCAGATGCTGCTGATCAGCGCCGCCTACCTGGCTGCGTTATTCGGCGTGGCCTGGATCAGTGAGCGCGGAATGATTCCGCGGGCGATCATTCGCCATCCGTTGACCTACACCTTGTCCCTGGGCGTGTACGCCAGTGCCTGGGCGTTCTACGGCACGGTGGGGTTGGCCTATCAGTACGGCTACGGCTTTCTCTCCAGTTATCTTGGGGTGTCGGGCGCGTTCCTGCTGGCGCCGGTGCTGCTGTACCCGATCCTGAAAATCACCCGGACGTACCAGCTGTCTTCCCTGGCCGACCTGTTTGCCTTTCGCTTTCGCAGCACCTGGGCCGGCGCGCTGACCACCATCTTCATGTTGATCGGTGTGCTGCCGTTACTGGCCCTGCAGATCCAGGCGGTGGCCGACTCCATCAGCATCCTGACCCGCGAGCCCGTGCAACATCGGGTTGCCCTGGCGTTCTGCGCGCTGATCACCTTGTTCACCATCTTCTTTGGTTCTCGCCATATCGCCACCCGCGAGAAACACCAGGGCCTGGTGTTTGCGATTGCCTTTGAGTCGGTCATCAAGCTGATCGCCATCGGCGGCGTCGGCCTTTATGCGCTCTACGGCGTGTTCGACGGGCCGCAACAGCTGGAGCTGTGGCTGCTGCAAAACCAGACCGCCCTCGCCGCCTTGCATACGCCCTTGCAGGAAGGCCCATGGCGTACGCTGCTGCTGGTGTTCTTCGCCTCGGCGATCGTGATGCCGCACATGTACCACATGACCTTCACCGAGAACCTCAACCCGCGCTCGCTGGTCAGCGCCAGCTGGGGCTTGCCCCTGTTCCTGTTGCTGATGAGCCTGGCGGTGCCGCTGATCCTGTGGGCCGGCCTGAAACTGGGGGCCACCACCAACCCTGAGTATTTCACCCTGGGCATCGGTATTGCCGCCAACAGCCCGGCCCTGGCGCTACTGGCGTATGTCGGCGGGTTGTCGGCCGCCAGCGGGTTGATCATCGTCACCACCCTGGCACTCTCGGGCATGGCGCTTAACCACTTGGTACTGCCGCTGTACCAGCCGCCGGCTGAGGGCAATATCTACCGTTGGTTGAAATGGACCCGACGCGCGCTGATCGTCGCGATCATCATGGCCGGCTACGCGTTTTATCTGCTGCTGGGCGCCGGGCAAGACCTGGCCAACCTCGGCATCGTCGCGTTTGTCGCCACCTTGCAGTTCCTGCCGGGCGTGTTGTCGGTGCTGTACTGGCCGACCGCCAATCGCCGTGGCTTTATTGCAGGGCTGCTGGCCGGGATCCTGGTGTGGACCGTCACCATGCTGCTACCGCTGGTCGGCAACTTGCAGGGCTTCTATATCCCGTTGCTGAACATGATTTACGTGCTGGACGACACCAGTTGGCACATGGCTGCCATCGCCTCGCTGGCCGCCAACGTACTGATGTTTACCCTGATCTCGCTGTTCACCAACGCCAGCGCCGAGGAAACCAGCGCCGCCGAAGCCTGCGCGGTGGACAACGTGCGCCGCCCGCAACGCCGCGAACTGCATGCGGCCTCGCCCCAGGAGTTCGCCACGCAACTGGCCAAGCCCCTGGGCGCCAAGGCCGCACAAAAGGAAGTCGAACAGGCGCTGCGTGACCTCTATCTGCCGTTTGACGAGCGCCGCCCCTATGCCCTGCGCCGCCTGCGTGACCGTATCGAGGCCAACCTGTCCGGGTTGATGGGGCCGAGCGTGTCCCAGGACATGGTGGAAACCTTCCTGCCCTACAAGGCCGGTGGCGAAAACTACGTTACCGAAGACATCCACTTCATCGAAAGCCGGCTGGAGGATTACCACTCGCGCCTAACAGGCCTGGCCGCCGAACTCGACGCCCTGCGCCGTTACCACCGCCAGACCCTGCAGGAACTGCCGATGGGCGTGTGTTCCCTGGCCAAGGACCAGGAAATCCTGATGTGGAACAAGGCCATGGAAGAACTCACCGGTATCGCCGCCCAACGGGTGGTGGGTTCACGCCTCAATACCCTGGGCGATCCATGGAAAGAGCTGCTGCAAGGCTTCATCAACCTGCCGGACGAGCACCTGCACAAGCAACACTTGGCCCTCGACGGCCAGACCCGCTGGCTCAACTTGCACAAAGCCGCCATCGATGAACCCTTGGCACCGGGTAACAGCGGCCTGGTGCTGCTGGTGGAAGACCTGACCGATACACAAATGCTCGAAGACAAGCTGGTGCACTCCGAACGCCTGGCCAGTATTGGGCGCCTGGCAGCCGGCGTGGCCCATGAAATCGGCAACCCGATCACCGGTATCGCCTGCCTGGCGCAAAACCTGCGCGAAGAGCGCGAAGAAGACGGTGAAATCACCGAAATCAGCGGGCAGATCCTCGAACAGACCAAGCGGGTTTCACGCATCGTCCAGTCGCTGATGAGCTTTGCCCACTCCGGCGCCCATCAGAATCAGGACGAAGCGGTGTGCCTGGCCGAAGTGGCGCAGGATGCCATTGGGCTGTTGGCCTTGAACCGGCGCAATTTCGAAGTACAGTTCTTTAACCTGTGCGATCCGGACCATTGGGTCGATGGCGACTCACAACGCCTGGCCCAGGTGCTGATCAACCTGCTGTCCAACGCCCGAGACGCGTCGCCGGCCGGCAGTGCTGTACGTGTCAAGAGCGAGGCTTTCGAGCATACGGTCGACCTGATCGTGGAAGACGAAGGCAGCGGCATTCCACAGAACATCATGGACCGATTGTTCGAACCCTTCTTCACCACCAAGGACCCCGGTGAAGGTACCGGTCTGGGCCTTGCACTGGTCTATTCCATCGTTGAAGAGCATTATGGACAAATCACCATCGACAGCCCGGCTGACACACAAAGCCAACGCGGCACCCGTATCCGGGTGACCTTGCCGCGTCATGTCGAAGCGACGTCCGCTGTGAACTGAGACCGTCGAGAGAATTGAATCAATGCCGCACATTTTGATCGTCGAAGACGAAACCATTATCCGCTCTGCCTTGCGACGCCTGCTTGAACGTAATCAGTACCAGGTCAGCGAAGCCGGCTCGGTGCAGGAAGCCCAAGAGCGATTCAGCATTCCCACGTTCGACCTGATTGTCAGTGACCTGCGCCTGCCCGGCGCCCCGGGCACCGAGCTGATCAAGCTGGGCCAGGGCACCCCGGTGCTGATCATGACCAGCTACGCCAGCCTGCGCTCGGCGGTGGACTCGATGAAGATGGGCGCGGTGGACTACATCGCCAAGCCTTTCGATCACGACGAAATGCTCCAGGCCGTGGCCCGCATCCTGCGTGACCGTGTGTCGGCGAGCAGCGCGCCTGCCGAGCAGCGCCCCACCGGCAAGGCCAGCGCCAGCGAAAAACCGGGTGTCGACAACAGCAACGGCGAGATCGGCATCATCGGCTCCTGCCCACCGATGCAGGACTTGTACAGCAAGATCCGCAAAGTGGCGCCGACCGACTCCAATGTATTGATCCAGGGCGAATCGGGCACCGGTAAAGAACTGGTGGCCCGCGCCCTGCACAACCTGTCCAAGCGTGCCAAGGCGCCGATGATCTCGGTGAACTGCGCGGCGATCCCCGAATCCCTGATCGAGTCCGAGTTATTCGGCCACGAGAAAGGGGCGTTCACCGGCGCCAGCGCCGGGCGTGCGGGCCTGGTGGAAGCCGCGGACGGTGGCACCTTGTTCCTCGATGAAATTGGCGAACTGCCCCTGGAAGCCCAGGCGCGGTTGCTGCGCGTACTGCAAGAAGGCGAAATTCGCCGGGTCGGTTCGGTACAATCGCAGAAGGTCGATGTTCGATTGATCGCAGCGACACACCGAGACCTCAAGAGCCTGGCCAAGATCGGCCAGTTCCGTGAGGACTTGTATTACCGCCTGCATGTCATCGCGCTCAAACTGCCAGCCCTGCGCGAGCGCGGCGCCGACGTCAACGAGATCGCCAACGCGTTCCTGTTGCGTCAAGGCGCGCGCATTGATCGCACCGACCTGAAGTTTGCCGCAGACGCCGAGCAGGCGATCCGTCACTACTCGTGGCCAGGGAACGTGCGTGAGCTGGAGAACGCCGTCGAGCGCGCGGTGATTCTGTCGGAGAGCCCGGAGATTTCCGCCGAGTTGCTGGGCATCGACATTGAGCTCAGTGACCTGGACGACGACGATTTCATCGGCCTGGCCCCGCAGCAGGGCGGAGCCAGCAATACCAGCCATGAACCGACGGAAGATTTGTCACTGGAAGATTACTTCCAGCACTTCGTGCTCGAGCATCAGGACCATATGACCGAGACCGAGCTGGCACGCAAGCTGGGCGTGAGTCGCAAATGCCTGTGGGAACGCCGTCAGCGCCTGGGCATTCCACGGCGCAAGACCGGGGTGGCCAGCGAAAGCTGAGGGCGCAGCCCCACAGGTAACACCTGTTGATGTGAAAAAACTGTTACCGCTGACTTTTCACGTAACAAAAGCCGGGGCTTACGGTAACGAAGCCCCGGCTTTTTTTTGGCCCTCAAACCGGCGAAACCCGCCCAACCCCCCGGTTTTGCTGGGCGGCACAAAAGTTGGCACGCACCCTGCTATATGCTTAGTACAAAAACAATAACAAGCTTTGTACAAGACAATAAAAATAAGACGAATCGACTCACGCATAACAAAAACAACACGGCGGAGGCGCAGCTAACTGATTCTTTTGGAGAGGCGTTGCATTTGGGGCTTGCCCCGCAACCAGGCCGAGAACAACAAAAACTGCCCTAAGGCAGAGCCTGAACTGGTTGGATCGTAGATCAGCAACACAGCGACCAAAGCAATCCGTTTGCTCTTGACTCCCGATTGGGAGTGTCATGAAGGTGAAGCTTTATGGCGAGGGCGATCAACAAAAACAAGAAGCCCGACATCAATAATAAAAATAGAGCACGCAACTACTTCTGGGGGAGCTTCGGCTCCCCTTGTAGTTTCCGGGATTTGACCTTCAAACGCTTATGGCGCAATGCCCTTAGCTTGTTCCTACACCATCCCCCGACTAAATGCTAGAATCCCCGCCCATCATGCGGTCATTCTTCGTTATGGCCGAACATTCCTTCAAACAGTGCATCCCATGCTGAAGAAGTTGTTCCAGTCATTCCGTTCTCCCTTGCGTCGAACGCAACACAAACGCAGCACGCCTGAAGTGCTCAATAGCAGCCAGCATTCGCTGCAGCGCGCTCAATTCAGCCGTTATGCAGTGAACATCGTCGAACGTTTGCAGAACGCCGGCTACCAGGCCTACCTGGTGGGTGGTTGCGTACGCGACATGTTGCTCAACATCACGCCCAAGGATTTCGACGTCGCTACCAGCGCCACGCCTGAACAAGTGCGCGCCGAGTTTCGTAATGCACGAATCATCGGCCGGCGCTTCAAGCTGGTGCATATCCACTTTGGTCGCGAAATCATCGAGGTCGCGACCTTCCGCGCCGGTCACCCGCAAAACGATGAAGAGGAAGACACTAACCAGTCTTCCCGCAACGAGAGCGGGCGCATCCTGCGCGATAACGTCTATGGCACTTTGGAAGAGGACGCGCAACGCCGCGACTTCACCATCAACGCCTTGTATTACGACCCGGTCAGCGAGCGCATCCTCGATTACGCCAACGGCGTACACGACATTCGCAACAATCTGATCCGCCTGATCGGCGACCCGACGCAGCGCTATCAGGAAGACCCGGTGCGCATGCTGCGCGCCGTGCGATTCGCGGCAAAGCTCAACTTCGGCATCGAAAAGCACACCGCCGCGCCGATTCGCGAACTGGCGCCGATGCTGCGGGAAATCCCCTCGGCGCGCCTGTTTGAGGAAGTGCTCAAGCTGTTCCTTTCGGGCTACGCCGCCGACACCTTTGAAATGCTGGTGGACCTGCAGTTGTTCGACCCATTGTTCCCGGCCAGCGCCGAGGCCTTGGAGTACAACCCGACGTACACCCACACTTTGATCAGCGAAGCCTTGATCAACACCGACCTGCGCATCAAGCAGAACAAGCCGGTGACCCCGGCGTTCCTGTTTGCTGCCTTGTTGTGGCCGGCCCTGCCCAAACGCGTACTGCGCTTGCAGGACCGTGGCATGCCGCCGATCCCGGCCATGCAGGAAGCGGCTCACGAGCTGATCGCCGAACAGTGCCAACGCATCGCCATCCCCAAACGTTTCACCATGCCGATCCGCGAAATCTGGGACATGCAGGAGCGCCTGCCACGCCGCAGCGGCAAGCGCGCCGATCTGTTGCTGGACAACCCGCGCTTCCGTGCCGGCTACGACTTCCTGCTGCTACGTGAAAGCGCCGGCGAGCAGACCGATGGCCTGGGCGAATGGTGGACCGATTATCAGGACGCCAATGACAGCCAGCGCCGCGAGATGATTCGTGAACTGGGCAGCAAAGGCGATAGCGCCGGCGAAGGCCCGAAAAAGCGTCGCCGCAGCGGCACCAAGCGTAAACGCAGCAGCGCCGATGCCTCGGGCGCTGCGGGCGAATAAACGTGGAACGTATCTACATCGGCATGGGCAGCAACCTGGCTGCCCCGCACCAACAATTGCGCAGCGCGATCCAGGCGCTGGCGCAACTGCCTGGCACCCAGCTCGCCGGTGTGTCCGCCTTCTATCAAAGCGATTCATTGCTGCCAGGCCAACCGCGTTACACCAACGCCGTTGCGGCGCTGGACAGCCACCTGGCGCCGTTGGACCTGCTCGATGCGCTGCAAGCCATCGAGAACGATCAGGGGCGCGAACGCCTGGAACGCTGGGGCCCACGCACCTTGGACCTGGATATCCTGCTGTTCGGTGATCGCCTGATCGACGAGCCGCGCCTGAAAGTGCCGCACTACCAGATGCATGTGCGCGCGTTTGTGCTGTATCCGTTGGCTGAGCTGGCGCCAGCCGACCTGCATCTGCCTGACGGCCAGCGTTTAAGCGACCTGCTCAGCGCCTGCCCGTTCGTCGGCCTGGAACGCCTCCCGCAAGAATGACTCGGTCAATGTGGGAGCTGGCTTGCCTGCGATGCAAGCGACTCGGTGTATCAGCCACACCGAGTTGATGCCATCGCAGGCAAGCCAGCTCCCACATTGGATATTCAGTGCGGCCCAAACCCGTGCTCAACTTGCTGAATCGCGTCAGTAACAGCGGTAACACCGCCATCGTAACAATGCGGTAACACATCCAATTGACTTCCCGTGTCCTCCTCACGACTATAGGCGTCCCGCTGCCGCCAACCCGGCGCGACAGGGCGCAATCCAGGCCTTATAAGCACTGCTTTCAAGACAGTGCGCCTGTATAAACGAAGACTCACGCGCGTTACTCGCTGTTTCCAAGCGCCTGAACGAGGACCCTTTTCATGCCAGACATTACCCTGACCACCTTGCAGAGCCTCAAGCTCAAAGGTGAAAAAATCACCATGCTGACCTGCTATGACGCCACTTTCGCCCACGCCAGCTGCCAGGCTGGCGTCGAAGTGCTGCTGGTGGGCGACTCCCTGGGCATGGTTCTTCAAGGGAATGACAGCACGCTGCCCGTGACCACCGATGAACTGGCCTACCACACCGCCAGCGTCAAGCGTGGCAACGATGGCGCCTTTATCATCGCGGACCTGCCGTTCATGGGTTACGCCACTCTTGAGCAAACCTTCCTGAACGCCGGCAAGCTGATGCAGGCCGGCGCGCACATGATCAAAGTCGAAGGTGCCGTGTGGCTGGCCGAGTCGATCCGGCTGCTGGCCGAGCGCGGTGTGCCGGTATGTGCGCACATGGGCCTGACGCCGCAGTCGGTGAATATCCTCGGTGGCTACAAGGTCCAGGGCCGCAATGAAGCCCAGGCCCGCCAGATGCGCGCCGATGCCATCGCCCTGGAACAAGCCGGTGCTGCGATGATTCTGCTGGAGTGCGTGCCGAGCGAACTGGCTGCCGAAATCACCCAGGCTGTCAAAGTGCCCGTGATCGGAATTGGTGCCGGTGCAGCCACCGATGGCCAGGTGCTGGTATTGCACGACATGCTCGGCCTGTCGATCACCGGCCACGTGCCGAAGTTCGTGAAGAACTTCATGGCCGGCCAGGACAGCATCCACGCCGCCCTGAGCGCCTACGTCAGCGAAGTGAAAAACGTGACGTTCCCAAGCGTTGAACACGGATTCTCGGCATGAACACCGTTAAAACCGTCCGCGAACTGCGGGCTGCCGTAACCCACGCCCGCAGCGCCGGCAAGCGCATCGGCTTTGTGCCCACCATGGGCAACCTGCACAGCGGCCACGCCACCCTGGTGACCAAGGCCGCACAGCAAGCGGATTTTGTGGTGGCGAGCATTTTCGTCAACCCGCTGCAATTCGGCGCTGGCGAAGATCTGGACAAATACCCACGCACATTGGCCGCCGACCAGGAAAAGCTCCTGCAGGCCGGTTGCAACCTGCTGTTCGCGCCCACGGTCGAGGAAATGTACCCCGATGGCATGAACGGTCAGACCCGTGTCAGCGTGCCACAGCTGTCCGAAGGCTTGTGCGGCGCCAGCCGCCCAGGGCACTTCGAAGGTGTAGCCACGGTGGTCAGCAAGCTGTTCAACATGGTCCAGCCGGACATGGCCGTATTTGGCCAGAAGGACTACCAGCAGTTGGCGGTGATCCGCGCCATGGTCCGCGACCTGAACATGCCGATCCAGATCATCGGCGAGCCCACCGTGCGCGCCGAGGACGGCCTTGCGCTGTCATCACGCAACGGCTACCTCACCGAGGAGCAACGGGCGGTCGCGCCAGTGCTGTACCGCGCGCTCAGCCAGATCGCCACGGCCATCAAAGGCGGTGATCATGATTTCGCCAGACTGCGCGCCGAGCACATCCAGCAGATTGAAGCCGCAGGGCTGCGCATGGACTACCTGGAAGTGCGCCAAGGCGTGCATCTGCGCCCGGCCACGGCTGAAGATCGTGATGTGGTGATCCTGGTCGCCGCTTACCTGGGGGCGACGCGCCTCATCGATAACCTGCACCTGAACCTCGCCTGACCCCGCTTTACCCTCAACCTGTTGCCCCGACGGCTGTGCCGGTATAAAAAAGTACCGGCCACAGCGCAGACAAAGCCAAGACATATCCACACGCTAGGTTTAATGTAACTGCCCTGCGCTATGGTTAGCGCTGTCTGGAACCCAGTCCTTGCGATAAGACTGGATGTTCCGGGCTTTGAAGTGTCCTAAAGGCAGTCCCCGTAATAAAAAGGAAACCCGCAGCGATGGCGTACTACCGCACCCCTCATGACGTTACCGCGCTGCCCGCCTGGCAAGCGCTTGTTCAACATCGCCAAGCCATGCAGGATTTCAGCATGCGCGAGGCGTTCAATGCCGATCCTCAGCGTTTTTCCCAGTTCACCTTGAGCAGCTGCGGACTTTTCCTCGATTACTCGAAAAACCTGATCACCAGCGAAACCCGCGACCTGCTGGTGGGCCTGGCCAAGGAAGTCAATCTCAAGGCGGCGATCGACGCGCAGTACGCTGGCGAACCGGTCAACTCCTCGGAGGGCCGCCCTGCCCTGCACACCGCCCTGCGCCGCCCGGTGGGCGACAAGCTGTCGGTCAACGGCGTGAACATCATGCCGGACGTGCACAAAGTGCTGAACCAGATCACTGACCTGGTCGGCCGTATCCACGACGGCCTGTGGCGTGGCTACACCGAGAAGCCGATCACCGACGTGGTAAACATTGGCATCGGTGGCTCGTTCCTCGGCCCGGAGCTGGTCTCCGAGGCCTTGCTGTCCTATGCCCACAAAGGCGTGCGTTGCCACTACCTGGCGAACATCGACGGCAGTGAGTTCCACGAACTGACCATGAAGTTGCGCGCCGAGACCACGCTGTTTATCGTCTCGTCCAAATCCTTCAACACCCTGGAAACCCTGAAAAACGCCCAGGCCGCCCGCGCCTGGTACCTGGCCCAGGGAGGCTCGGAAGCCGAGCTGTATCGCCACTTCATCGCCGTCTCGAGCAACAATGCCGCGGCCGTGGCGTTCGGTATCCGCGAAGAGAACATTTTCCCGATGTGGGACTGGGTCGGTGGGCGCTACTCGCTGTGGTCGGCCATCGGTTTGCCAATTGCTTTGGCCATCGGCATGTCCAACTTCAAGGAACTGCTGTCGGGTGCCTACACCATGGACCAGCACTTCCTGAACGCGCCGTTCGAAGCCAACATGCCCGTGCTGCTGGGCTTGCTGGGCGTGTGGTACGGCAACTTCTGGGGTGCGCAGAGCCATGCGATCCTGCCGTACGACCATTACCTGCGTAACATCACCAAACATTTGCAGCAGCTGGACATGGAATCCAACGGCAAGAGCGTGCGCCAGGACGGCACGCCCGTGTCCACCGATACCGGCCCGGTGATCTGGGGCGGCGTGGGCTGCAACGGCCAGCACGCTTACCACCAGTTGCTGCACCAAGGGACTCAATTGATCCCGGCCGACTTCATCGTGCCGATCGTCAGTTTCAACCCGGTGTCCGACCACCATCAGTGGCTGTACGCCAACTGCCTGTCCCAAAGCCAGGCACTGATGCTCGGCAAGACCCGCAGCGAGGCCGAAGCCGAGTTGCGTGAGAAGGGCCTGCCGGAAGCCGAAGTACAGAAGCTGGCACCGCACAAGGTGATCCCGGGCAACCGTCCGAGCAATACCCTGGTGGTCGAGCGCATCAGCCCGCGCCGCCTGGGTGCGCTGGTGGCGATGTATGAGCACAAGGTGTTCGTGCAGAGCGTGGTGTGGGGCATCAATGCCTTCGACCAATGGGGCGTTGAACTGGGCAAGGAGCTGGGCAAAGGCGTGTACAACCGCCTGACCGGCGCCGAAGAAACCTTGGCCGAAGATGCTTCGACCCAGGGCCTGATCAACTACTTCCGCGGTCGTCACCGCGGCTGAGGCCGTTCATTCAAGGCCACCGTCCGTTTGGACGTTGGCCTTGAACCCTCTTGCCTCAGGGTGCATCTTTATGACTTGTCGCAAAAACAAGAATAAGGAGCGCTCATGTTCGATATCAGCACCTTTCCCACCGCCGATGCCGTCCGCCGGGCTGCGCAACTGCGTCAAGAGGACTACCAGCGCCTCTATCGCCAATCTATCGACCAGCCAGACACCTTCTGGGCCGAACAGGCCAAGGGCTTTCTCGACTGGATAAAACCCTGGCACAGCGTCCAGCAGTCAGACATCCACACCGGTGCCGCCCAATGGTTTGCCGGTGGTCAGTTGAATGTCAGCTACAACTGCATCGACCGCCACCTGGCGCAGCGCGCCGATCAGCCGGCCTTCATCTGGGAAGGCGATGATCCGTCAAAATCCTGCACGATTACTTACCGTCAACTGCACCAAAACGTCAGCCGCCTGGCCAACGTCTTGAAAAGCCGTGGTGTGAACAAAGGTGATCGCGTGTGTATCTACATGCCGATGATCCCCGAAGCGGCCTACGCCATGCTGGCCTGCACGCGAATAGGGGCGGTGCACTCGGTGGTGTTCGGGGGTTTCTCTCCTGACGCCCTGCGCGACCGCATTCTCGACGCCGATTGCCGCACCGTGATCACCGCCGACGAAGGCGTACGCGGTGGCAAACCCGTGGCGCTGAAACAGAACGTCGACAACGCCCTGGCCAGTTGCCCGAACGTCAGCACCGTGCTGGTCGTCGAGCGCACCGGAGCGAGCGTGACTTGGCACGAAGGCCGCGACCTCAAGTACCAAGCCGCCCTGGACGCCGCCAGCGACAACTGCCCACCCGAGCCGATGGACGCCGAAGACCCACTGTTCATCCTCTATACCTCCGGCAGCACCGGCAAACCCAAAGGCGTGCTGCACACCACGGCTGGCTATCTGCTGCAAGCGGCGATGACCTTCAAGTACGTGCTCGATTACCAAGAAGGCGAAGTGTTCTGGTGCACCGCCGACGTGGGCTGGGTCACCGGCCACAGCTATATCGTCTATGGCCCGCTGGCCAATGGCGCCACCTCGCTGATGTTCGAAGGCGTGCCGAGTTATCCGGACAGTTCGCGTTTCTGGCAGGTCATCGATAAACACCAGGTGAATATCTTCTACACCGCGCCCACCGCCCTGCGTGCCCTGATGCGTGAAGGCAACGGCCCGTTGCAGAGCACATCCCGCGCCAGCCTGCGCCTGCTGGGCAGCGTGGGTGAGCCGATCAACCCGGAAGCCTGGGACTGGTATTTCAACGCCGTCGGCGAACAGCGCTGCCCGATTGTCGATACCTGGTGGCAGACCGAAACCGGCGGCATCATGCTCAGCCCGCTGGTCAGCGCCCAGCGCATCAAACCGGGCTGTGCTACCCAGCCCATGTTCGGCGTACAACCGGTGTTGCTCGATGAACAGGGCAAGGAAATCAGTGGCGCCGGCAGTGGTGTACTTGCCATCAAATCAAGCTGGCCGGGGCAGATTCGCAGCGTCTACGGCGACCCGCAGCGCATGATCGACACCTACTTCAAGCCCTACCCCGGCTACTACTTCACCGGGGATGGCGCACGGCGCGATGAAGACGGCGACTACTGGATCACCGGGCGCATCGACGATGTGATCAACGTCTCGGGCCATCGCATCGGCACCGCCGAGGTGGAAAGTGCCCTGGTGCTGCATGACCAGGTCGCCGAAGCCGCTGTGGTGGGCTATCCCCACGACGTCAAAGGCCAGGGCATTTACGCGTTTGTCACCCCCATGAATGGCGTCGAACCCAGCGACGAATTGAAAAAGCACCTGCTGGAGTTGGTCAGCAAGGAGATTGGCAGCTTCGCCAAACCGGAACTGATCCAATGGGCGCCTGCCCTGCCGAAAACCCGCTCTGGCAAGATCATGCGGCGCATCTTGCGCAAGATCGCCTGCAACGAACTGGACAGCCTGGGCGACACCTCAACCCTGGCCGACCCCAGCGTGGTGGACGGTTTGATCGACAAACGCCTCAACCGGTAGCGCCAGGATAATCCCCGGCCTCTGCAGGCCGGGGTTAGCTGTTAAACTTCGCGCCCCCTTTTTCTTATTCATCTGCAAGCAAGGCGCGCTCCATGACTCCCTTGAATCAGGCGCTGCGCGCCGCCCTCGATCACCGCCAAGACCTGATCAACACGCTGCACGCCCAGGGTACGGACTGCTATCGGCTGTTCCACGGCAGCCAGGAAGGCGCCGGTGGCTTGACCATCGACCGCTACGGCCCGCAATTGCTGGTACAAAGCTTCCACCAGTCCCTGGAAACGGCAGACCTGCTGGACCTGCACCAACTGATCAACCAGTACATGGGCCTGGAATTGTTGCTGGTGTACAACGACCGTGCCCGCGGCAACTCGCGCATTGACCGCGAAGACACGACGTACCGCGCCGAGCCTGGCGCTTTGGAAGACCTGGTTGGCCACGAGTGGGGCCTCAATTACCGTGTGCGTGGGCGCCACGCCGGGCAAGACCCATTGCTGTTCCTCGACCTGCGTAACACCCGGGGCTGGGTCAAGGACAACAGCGCCGGCAAAAGCGTGCTAAACCTGTTCGCCTATACCTGCGGCGTCGGTTTGAGCGCGGCAGCAGGCGGCGCACGCGAGGTGTGCAACCTGGATTTTGCCGAGGGCAACCTGGCGGTGGGGCGTGAAAACGGCCAACTCAACCCGCAGTTGCCGAGCATGGAGTTTGTGCAGTCCGATTACTTCCCGGCGATTCGCCAATTGGCGGGCCTGCCGATCACCCAGCGTCGCGGGCAGAAGCTGCCGAGCTATCCGCGCCTGGAACAGCGCCAGTACGACCTGGTACTGCTCGATCCTCCCGCCTGGGCCAAGAGCGCTTTCGGCACCGTCGATTTGTTGCGCGACTATCAAAGCCTGCTCAAACCCGCACTGCTGGCCACCGCCAACAATGGCGTGCTGATTTGCTGCAACAACTTGGCAAAGGTCAGCATGGAGGACTGGCGTGAGCAGGTGCTGCGCTGCGCGGAAAAAGCCGGGCGCCCGGTGCGCGAATGGCAGGTTATGCCACCTGGAGCCGACTTTCCCTCCAGAGACCAACAGCCTCCGCTGAAGACGCTGATCCTGCATTTGTAGGAAGTTTCCCAGCGTCCACGGTTCTTCGGAACCGAATTCCCGTGCCATACTCCAAGGCACTCTCGTTCGACATAGATGGCGTTCACCCATGCCCAAAGGATTGATCCGCGCCGTAGGCGCCTTGTTGACCGCCCTTGCTTTGTACAGCTTGCTGGGCTTTCTGATATTACCCGGCATCGCCCTTCGCATTGCCAACCAACAGTTGGCCAACTACGCCACAGTGCCGGCGCGAATCGAGCGCATCGAGCTCAACCCCTTCAGCCTGGAACTGACGTTGTGGGGCCTGAAGATCGGTGAGCCAGGCAAAGAGCAAGTAGGTTTCGAACGCCTCTACGCCAACCTGCAGATCGACAGCCTCTGGACCCGCGCCCTGCACCTGGCCGATGTGCAACTGGACAAGCCCAAGACCGAACTGCTGTTCGACAAGTCCGGCCAACTGAACCTGGCGCAGCTGTTCAAACTGCCACCGAGCGAGCCAACCCCGGCCGATCCTGATGCCAAGCCGTTCCCACTGCGTATCGACAGCATCAAGCTGGCCGGTGGTAACCTGCATTTCCAGGACCTGCGCCCCAGCGAACCCATCGAATTCCTCTACGACGAACTCGACTTCGAGCTGAAAAACCTCAGCACCTTGCCTGACGACAATGCCGACATGACCCTGGTCGCTGCGGGCCCCGAAGGGGGTCAGATCGACTGGAAAGGCAATTTCAGCCTGGTACCGATCACCTCCGAAGGCACCTTGAAGGTCACCGACGGCAAGATGAAAGCCTGGTGGCCGTATGTACGTGACGCACTGCCACTGGTGCTGGAAGACGGGGTGCTCAACTTCAGCACTGACTACAAATTCAGCCTGGCCAAAGAAACCGAGCTGAACCTGACCAACACCGCCGCCAGCATCGCCCCCTTTGCTATCAAGGCCCCCGATGGCCGGCCACTGGCACGCCTGGAGCGCCTGGACGTCAGCGAAACCACGGTAGACCTGGCCAAGCAGCAGGTCATTGTCGGCAAGATCCGCAGCAACAAGCTGGAAACCTGGGCCGCCCGGGAGGCCGATGGTCAACTGGATTGGCAGAAACTGTTCGCCAGCCAACCGAGCAAACAGGCCAAGGCACCGGAGCCAGCCGCTGCCGACGCGCCTTCGGCGGCCCCGAGCAAGCCGTGGCAAGTGCTGCTCAAGGATGTGCAACTGCGTAACTATCAGGTACACCTGGCAGACCGCCAGGTAAAACCTGCGGTCGCGCTGGAACTGGGCCCGTTGAATGTCGACGTACAGAACTTCGACAGCCTCAACCAGAGCCCCTTTGCCTTGAAGATCGACACCGGCCTGGGCAAACAAGGCAAGATCCAGGCAACCGGCGAGGTTAACCTCAACCCCGTCAGCGCCAAGCTGAAAGTGAACACCCAGGACATCGACCTGCGGGTCGCCCAGGCCTATATCAGCCCGTTTATTCGCCTGGAATTGCGCAGCGGCATGCTGGGCAGCAACCTGGACGTGAACCTCAAAAGCACCGAGCCACTGGCCCTTCAGGTCACCGGCCGCGCTCAGGTTGACCAGTTGCATACCCTGGACACCCTCAAGACCCGCGACTTCCTAAAATGGCAGCGCCTGGTGCTCGAAGGCGTGAATTACCAGCACGGCCAAAGCCTGTCGATCGACAAGGTCAACTTGTTGCAGCCGTATGCGCGCTTCATGATCAACGAAGATCGCACCACCAATATCGACGACCTGCTGATCCCGCAGCCCGCCGACAGCGGCAGCAAGTCGGCCGCCAAACCTGCCGCCAGTAACGACAAGCCCTTGGGCATTCATATCGGCCAGATCGCGATCAACGACGGTTCGGCCAACTTTGCCGACTTTAGCCTCACGCCCAACTTTGCCACCGCGATTCAACAGCTCAACGGCCAGATTGGCACCATCGACAGCCGCCAGGCCAAACCGGCCAGCGTCGACATCAAGGGCAAGGTGGACCGTTACGCGCCAGTGACGATCAAAGGCAGCGTGAACCCGTTTGACCCGATGGCCGCGTTGGACATCGCCACCAGCTTCAAGCGTGTCGAGTTGACCAACCTGACACCTTACTCGGGCAAGTTCGCAGGCTTCCGCATCCGCAAGGGCCGCCTGAATCTCGATCTGCACTACGTGATCACCAAAGGCCAGTTGAAGGCTGAAAACAAAGTGGTGGTCGAGCAACTGCAATTGGGTGAAAAAGTCGACAGCTCCGATGCCGTCGACTTACCGATTCGCCTGGCTGTCGCCCTGCTCAAGGACTCCGACGGCAAGATCTCCATCGAACTGCCGGTAAGCGGCGACCTGAACAACCCGCAATTCAGCGTGATGCCGATTGTGTGGCAGACCCTGCGTAACCTCGTGGTGCGCGCGGCAACCGCGCCCTTCAAGTTCATTGGCGGGCTGGTCACCGGTGGCGGCTCTGAAGACTTGGGTAATGTGTCGTTCGCCGCAGGCTCCAGTGAGCTGAACAAAGACGCCGAAGGCGCTCTGAACACCCTGGCCAAGGCGCTGAAAGAACGCCCTGCCCTGCGCCTGGAAATTGAAGGCACAGCCGCTGCCAGCAGCGACGGGCCGTTCCTGGCCGCACAGCGACTGGAACGTGAATACCAATACAACTATTACAAGATCCTCCAGCGCCGCGGCGACAAAGTCCCGGCCCAGGCCTCATTGCTTGAAGTACCAGAGAAGGAAAAAGCGCCATTGCTGGAAGGCATCTACCGCACCCGTCTCAAACAGCAACCCCCGGCCGAATGGAAAGACCTGGGCAGCGATGAGCGCTCGGCGAAGCTCAAGGACGGTGTGATCAAGTTCTGGAGTGGCAGTGACGTGCTACTGCGCCAGCAGGGGCAGGACCGAGCCAGCACTATCAAGGACTACCTGGTAGACAAGGGCCAGTTGGAAGACGACCGCGTGTATTTCATCGATGCGCAGTTGGGGCAGGCCGAGAAAGATGGCCGCGTGATCACGCCAATGCACCTGGATGCTGAGTAACTTCTAAGCACCGCCCACCTAACGTGGAAGCTGGCTTGCCTGCGATAGCATCACCTCGGTGCAACTGAATGACCGAGGTGCCAGCATCGCAGGCAAGCCAGCTCCCACATTTTTTGACCTGATCATTCTGTTTCAGCCTGAAATAGAACAGGCCCCGACACAAGTGCCGGGGCCTGTAATGACCACATCCGTGTGGTCGGTCGCATGAACTCCAGAGGTGCGTCAGGTGGATATCTAACTCACCCTAAGCCGCCGCTATTCAGTCCAGACGAAACGTCAACGTTACTCTGCTTTCAGGCCATCGGCCGAGACAGCTTTAACGCCTTTGATCTTCTTGGTAATCGCTACAGCCGTTTCTTTCTGTGCAGCAGTCACGGCGGTAGGCGACGACAGGGATACAACACCTTTGTTGGTTTCAACCTTGATGTCGGTGCCAGGAATACCTTTTTCAGTTACCAGGTCAGCCTTCACTTTGGTAGTGATCCAGGTATCGCTGGTGGTCTCTTTAGCGTCGTGGGCAGCGCCTTTGGTTTTGTCGATGCCGTCAGCCTTGGTAGCACCGCCAGCCAGCAGGCCGTCAGCAGAAACCGCAGTCACACCTTTGATTTTCTTGGTGATGGCTACAGCAGTCGCTTTTTGCGAATCCGAGATAGCTACGTCGGAGGACAGGGAAACCACACCTTTGTTGGTCTCAACCTTGATGTCCGAACCCGGAATGCCTTTTTCGGTCAGCAGGTCAGCTTTGACTTTAGTGGTGATCCAAGTATCCGAAACGCTTTCCTTAGCCTTGGTCGCTTCACCGGCCGCCAAAGTCATAGGGGCTTGGGAAGTCTGAGCAAAGGCTACGTTAGCACCCATGGCCAGGGTCAGAGCGGTAGCAGTAGCGAGAGCGAACTTCTTCATACGAGTAACTCCTGTTTTATTAAAAGTCTGCAGACGTAAACCTTCATGCTGCAGCGCTACCAGGGATATTGCAGGCAGTGTGCCAAGTCGCCGAACAGATTAAATCCCTTTATAAACAATGAGTTATAGAAACAGCGTATTTTCGAAATCGTGCAACTTGCATGAAGCGCATCGGGCCTGCATGCAAGTTGCGGCTTTTGGGCAGCGCTAAACAGCTGATTCTGCTTCATTTTCTCGCACCCATAAAAAAAGGACTCCGAAGAGTCCTTTTTTTCAGCGTAAAGCCTGCGGGTGTTTAAACGCCCGAAGCCTTGGCGGCTGCTACGTCCTTGATGGACAGCTTGATACGGCCGCGGTTGTCCACGTCCAGTACCAGCACTTCCACTTCCTGGCCTTCTTTCAGAATGTCGGTCACTTTCTCAACCCGAGCATCGCTCAGCATGGAGATGTGAACCAGACCGTCTTTGCCTGGCAGGATGTTGACGAACGCGCCGAAGTCGACGATGCGCTCAACCTTGCCGACGTAGATCTTGCCGATCTCGGCTTCAGCGGTGATGCCCAGGACGCGCTGGCGTGCTGCTTCAGCCGCTTCCTTGGTTTCGCCGAAGATCTTGATCGAACCGTCGTCTTCGATGTCGATCGAAGCCTTGGTTTCTTCACAGATCGCACGGATGGTCGCGCCGCCTTTACCGATGACATCACGGATTTTGTCGGTGTCGATTTTCATCGCGATCATGGTCGGAGCATTTTCCGACAGTTCGGTGCGAGACTGACCAATGATCTGGTTCATCTGGCCGAGGATGTTCAGGCGCGCTTCCAGGGCTTGGCCCAGGGCGATTTCCATGATCTCTTCGGTGATGCCCTTGATCTTGATGTCCATCTGCAGCGCGGTCACACCTTTAGCGGTACCGGCTACTTTGAAGTCCATGTCGCCCAGGTGGTCTTCGTCACCCAGGATGTCGGTCAGGATGGCGAACTTCTCGCCTTCTTTAACCAGGCCCATGGCGATACCGGCAACCGGCGCCTTCATCGGCACACCGGCGTCCATCAGTGCCAGGGAAGCACCGCAGACCGAAGCCATGGAGCTGGAACCGTTGGACTCGGTGATTTCCGATACAACACGGATGGTGTACGGGAACACGTCAGCGGCAGGCAGCATGGCCTGAACCGAACGGCGAGCCAGACGGCCGTGACCGATTTCGCGACGACCTGCACCGCCCATACGACCACACTCGCCCACCGAGAACGGAGGGAAGTTGTAGTGCAGCATGAAGGGGTCTTTTTTCTCGCCTTCCAGGGTGTCCAGCAGTTGTGCGTCACGGGCAGTACCCAGGGTCGCAACGACCAAGGCCTGGGTTTCGCCACGGGTGAACAGCGCCGAACCGTGAGTTTTCGGCAGAACGCCGACTTCGATGTTCAGCGGACGCACGGTGCGGGTATCGCGACCGTCGATACGTGGCTTGCCGTTAACGATGTTTTCGCGAACGGTGCGGTATTCGATCTCACCGAAAGCAGCTTTGACTTCGCTGGAAGAAGGCTGGCCTTCTTCGCCGGACAGCTTGGCCACGACCTGGTCCTTCAGCTCACCCAGGCGAGCATAACGGTCAGCCTTGACGGTGATGGTGTAGGCGTCGGAGATGGCAGCGCCGAACTCGGAGCGGATAGCGCCCAGCAGTTCGGTGGCTTCCGGGGCAGCAGCCCAGGTCCAGGTTGGCTTGGCAGCTTCGGCAGCCAATTCCTTAACCGCGTTGATCACAACCTGGAACTCGTCGTGAGCAAACAGTACGGCACCCAGCATCTGGTCTTCGGTCAGCTCTTTGGCTTCCGACTCAACCATCAATACGGCTTCGGACGTACCGGCAACGACCATGTCCAGGCTCGAGGCTTTCTGTTGCTCGTAAGTCGGGTTCAGCAGGTAGCCGGTGCTTTCGTGGAACGCAACGCGGGCAGCGCCGATCGGGCCATCGAAAGGAATACCGGAGATGGCCAGGGCAGCCGAGGTACCGATCATCGCAGCGATGTCCGGATCGGTCTTCTTGCTGGTGGAAACGACGGTGCAGACAACCTGCACTTCGTTCATGAAGCCTTCTGGGAACAGCGGACGGATCGGACGGTCGATCAGTCGGGAAGTCAGGGTTTCTTTCTCGGAAGGACGGCCTTCGCGCTTGAAGAAACCGCCAGGGATCTTACCGGCAGCGTAAGTCTTTTCCTGGTAGTGAACGGACAGAGGGAAGAAGCCCTTGCTCGGGTCAGCGGTCTTGGCGCCAACAACGGTCACCAGTACGGTCACGTCGTCGTCAACGGTAACCAGCACTGCGCCGGAGGCTTGACGGGCGATACGGCCTGTCTCGAGGGTAACGGTCGACTGACCGAACTGGAATTTTTTGATAACCGGGTTCACGGTGTCCTACCTTCTTTGTGGCTCTTGGGGGAACTTGTCTTCTTGCGAAATTCTTGGGCAATGCCGGGAATCGGCCCGACGCTCGTCCAGGGAAAAAACGTGTATCCAGATAAAACTTGAGGCTGGGAGCCTACCACGGGCCAACGGGAATCCCGATGACACGCGGCAGACAACCAACCTCTAGCGCAATCGCTTATTAGCGACGCAGACCCAGGCGACCGATCAGAGTCTGATAACGACCCAGATCCTTGCCTTTCAGGTAGTCCAGCAGCTTACGGCGCTGGTTTACCATGCGGATCAGACCACGACGGGAGTGGTGGTCTTTACCGTTGGCCTTGAAGTGACCTTGCAGTTTGTTGATGTTGTGGGTCAGCAGTGCAACTTGCACTTCTGGCGAACCAGTGTCACCAACAGCTTGCTGATAGTCAGCTACGATTTGTGCTTTTTCTTGAACGTCGAGAGCCATGAGGCAATCCTTTTTTTAAGGAAACCACCCAAAGGGCAGTTTCAACAGGCCAGGGACAAATCCCTGTATCTAAAAATGAGTGTTGACCATGCCTGTTAACAGCCACACTCGTTCCAGTTTGCGTAAAAGCTACTGCGCTTTACCACAAACTGGTTCCGGTCATTCTGACCGAATCAGCCGACGCGGCGCGATGCGCCCGTCTTCGCTCACTTCACCGATACCGATAAAGCGACCGTTATGATCTTGTACTCGCACCATGCCGAACTTCGGGGCATCCGGGGCGCGTACCGGCTGGCCGTTGAGCCAGTAGAACGCGCTGTGCTCCGAAAAGTGCAGCAATGGCCAATCGAGCAAACCGCTGTCCGATGGCATCAGGAAGCGATCAACCGCTTCGTTGCCGCCTTCGGCGTGCACTGCCTCAAGCTCTTCCAGCGTGACCGTCTGGGCCAAGGTGAAAGGTCCGGCTTGTGTACGTCGCAGTTCGGCAACGTATGCGCCACAGCCAAGTTGCTCACCAATATCCTCCACCAGGGTACGGATATAGGTGCCTTTGCTGCAGTCCACGGCCAAACGGGCAGTGTCGCCTTCACAAGCGAGCAATTCCAAGCGCGCAATAGTAACAGAACGCGGTTCGCGCTCCACTACTTCGCCCGCACGTGCCAGCTTGTAAAGTGGCTGACCATCGCGCTTGAGTGCCGAGTACATCGGCGGTATCTGACTGATTTGCCCACGAAAAGCGGGTAAGGCAGCTTCGATATCCGCACGACCAACGGTCACGTCGCGAACCTGCAAAACATCACCTTCGGCATCTGCCGTGGTGGTGGTCTTGCCCAGTTGCATCAGGGTTTCGTAACCCTTGTCGGAATCAAGCAGGTATTGCGAAAACTTGGTGGCCTCGCCAAAGCACAACGGCAATACACCGGTGGCCAATGGATCAAGGCTGCCGGTGTGCCCGGCCTTCTCGGCGTTGAGCAGCCAGCGAACCTTCTGCAACGCGGCATTGGAGGTAAAGCCAATGGGTTTGTCGAGCAGAATGATGCCACTGACGTTGCGACGAATACGTTTGACCTGAGCCACCGCTTACTCCTTGGCGTCTTCAGGTGTGGACGGATGCTGGCTGTCTTCAGCCACGGCGCGTTCGATCAGAGCCGACAGGTGCGCGCCACGCACGACGCTTTCGTCGTAGTGGAAGTGCAACTGTGGAACGCTGCGCAGCTTCATTTCACGGGCCAACTGCATACGCAGGAAACCTGCAGCAGAGTTGAGCACCTTGATGCTTTGCGCGATTTCTTCGCTGTTGTCCTGCCCCATCACGGTGATGAAGATCTTGGCGTGACCCACGTCACGGCTCACTTCAACAGCGGTAATGGTGACCAGGCCAACGCGTGGGTCTTTGACTTCGCGGCGGATCAGTTGGGCCAGCTCACGCTGCATCTGATCGCCGATACGCTGGGTACGGCTGTATTCTTTTGCCATGTCTTGTTACCTGTTACTGCCACACGGTGAAACCCGTGGGGTCTGAAAGCGGCAAACGCCCGGCCTGACAAAAGCCAGACCGGGCGTTGCGTTTAGAGTCCTGACGCTGCGCGGGGCATCTGCATGCCCACACGCTGCGCGGCTCCTGAAGTGCGCGAGTTAGAGGCTGCGAGCAACCTGAACCTTCTCGAAGACTTCGATCTTGTCGCCAACCTTGACGTCGTTGTAGCTCTTGACGCCGATACCGCATTCCATGCCGGCACGTACTTCGGCAGCGTCATCCTTGAAGCGGCGCAGGGATTCCAGCTCGCCTTCGAAGATAACGATGTCTTCACGCAGTACACGGATTGGACGGTTACGGTACACAGTGCCTTCAACCACCATACAGCCGGCGATCGCACCGAATTTCGGCGAGCGGAACACGTCACGCACCTCGGCGATACCCAGGATGTTCTCCCGGACGTCGCTGCCAAGCATGCCGGTAAGGGCTTTCTTGACGTCTTCGATGATGTCGTAGATGACGTTGTAGTAACGCATGTCCAGGCCTTCCTGCTCGACGATCTTGCGAGCGCCAGCATCGGCACGCACGTTGAAGCCGAACAGTACAGCGTTGGAGGCCAGTGCCAGGTTGGCGTCGGATTCGGTGATACCACCGACACCGCCACCGACAACACGCACTTGCACTTCGTCGTTACCCAGGCCGTTCAAGGCGCCGTTCAACGCTTCGAGGGAACCACGAACGTCAGATTTGAGGACGATGTTAAGCGTCTTCTTCTCTTCCTGGCCCATGTTCTCGAAGATGTTTTCCAGCTTGCCGGCGTGAGCACGGGCCAGCTTGACCTCGCGGAACTTGCCTTGACGGAACAGAGCCACTTCACGGGCTTTCTTCTCGTCGGCCACTACGCTCATCTCGTCGCCAGCGTCCGGCGTACCGTCCAGGCCGAGAATCTCGACTGGGATAGCAGGACCTGCTTCCTTGATTGGCTTGCCGTTCTCGTCGAGCATGGCACGTACACGGCCGTAGTTCGAACCGACCAGCACCATGTCGCCTTGGCGCAGGGTACCGTCTTGGACCAGCACGGTGGCAACCGGGCCACGGCCCTTGTCGAGACGGGACTCAACCACGACGCCACGGCCAGGAGCCGATGGAGTAGCGGTCAGTTCCAGGACTTCGGCTTGCAACAGCACCGCTTCGAGCAGTTCGTCAACGCCGGTACCCATTTTCGCCGAGACCGATACGAATGGCGTCTCGCCACCCCATTCCTCGGACGTCACGCCGTGAACCGACAGTTCGCTACGGATGCGATCGAGATCGGCGCCCGGCTTGTCGATTTTGTTCACGGCAACGACCAGAGGAACACCGGCAGCCTTGGCGTGCTGGACAGCTTCAATGGTCTGCGGCATTACGCCGTCGTCCGCTGCAACCACCAGGATCACGATGTCAGTCGCCTTGGCACCACGGGCACGCATTGCGGTAAACGCGGCGTGACCTGGGGTGTCGAGGAAAGTGACCATGCCGCGTTCGGTTTCAACGTGGTATGCACCGATGTGCTGGGTAATACCACCGGCTTCGCCTGCGGCAACCTTGGCACGACGGATGTAGTCGAGCAGGGAAGTCTTACCGTGGTCAACGTGGCCCATTACGGTCACAACCGGCGCACGGGAAACCGCTTCACCTTCAAACTTCAGGGACTCGGCCAGGGAATCTTCCAGGGCGGTGTCGCTGACCAGGGTCACTTTGTGGCCCAGCTCTTCAGCAACCAACTGGGCAGTTTCCTGGTCCAGAACCTGGTTGATGGTGGCTGGAGTGCCCAGCTTGAACATGAACTTGATGATTTCAGCAGCCTTGACCGACATCTGCTGGGCCAGATCGCCCACAGTGATGGTCTCGCCGATCTTCACTTCACGCACGACAGGGCCGGTTGGGCTCTGGAAACCGTGGGCGTTGCGCTTCTTCAGCTTGGCCTTGCCGCGACCACCACGACGGAAGCCATCGCTTTCTTCGTCGGTGGTACGTGGGGCAACGCGTGGCGCAGGCGCTTTCTCTTTGACCGAGGCGCGGTGCGGAGCGTTTTTACGCTCGCCATCGCCACCACCACCGCGACGATTGTTGTCGTCAGCACGTGGTTTGTCCGGACGACGAGGCTCGTCGCGCTTGCGGGCATCTGCTGCAGGAGCAGGTGCAGCGGCAGCCGGGGCAGCCTCACGCACAGCTTCAACAGGGGCGGCGACCGCGTCAGTGGCAGCAGGTTGCGCAGCAGCAGGCTGGCGACGCGCTTCTTCTTCGGCGCGACGCTTGGCTTCTTCTTCAGCCTTCTGACGTGCAGCGTTTTCTACTGCGCGACGTTCTTCCAGCTCGCGTTTGCGCTCGGCTTCGATTTCTTCCGGGCTGCGCTGTACGAAGACTTTCTTCTTGCGTACTTCAACGCTGATGCTCTTGCTACCTGCAACCCGCAGGGTGCTGGTGGTTTTGCGCTGCAATGTAATCTTGCGCGGTTCTTCCACTTTCGCCTTGTGGCTGCTCTTCAAGTGAGTCAGCAAAGACTGCTTCTCACTATCGCTCACACCTTCATCGGCGGCGGTGTGCGGCAGACCTGCCTCACGCATCTGCTGCAACAGGCGCTCTACCGGTGTTTTGACCTCATCGGCCAGTTGTTTCACCGTGACTTGCGTCATGCACTTCTCTCCTCAGGCCGCGCCTAATTACTCGAACCAATGGGCTCGGGCGGCCATGATCAACTTGCCGGCACGATCTTCGTCAATGCCGTCGATGTCGAGCAGATCGTCAATAGACTGCTCGGCCAGGTCTTCGCGGGTAATTACGCCGCGCACCGCCAGTTCCATCGCCAAATCCTTGTCCATACCCTCAAGCGAGAGCAGGTCTTCGGCCGGATGGGCGTCTGCCAGCTTTTCCTCAGTAGCGATGGCTTTAGTCAACAAACGATCCTTGGCCCGAGCGCGGAGCTCGTTGACGATATCCTCGTCAAAGCCGTCGATGTTGAGCATTTCTTCCAACGGTACGTAGGCAATCTCTTCCAGGCTGGTGAAGCCTTCATCTACCAGCACCTGTGCCAGTTCTTCATCGACTTCCAACTCTTCGATGAAGTTGCGCAGGATGTCACCGGTTTCAGCTTGCTGCTTAGCCTGGATGTCCGATTCGGTCATCACGTTCAGGGTCCAACCGGTCAGTTGGCTGGCCAGACGCACGTTCTGACCACCACGACCAATGGCCTGAGCCAGATTGTCTGCGCCAACGGCGATGTCCATTGCATGGGCATCTTCGTCAACGATAATTGCCGCCACTTCAGCTGGCGACATGGCGTTGATCACGAACTGCGCCGGGTTATCGTCCCACAGGACGATGTCCACACGCTCACCGCCCAATTCGCCCGACACTGCCTGGACGCGCGAACCGCGCATACCGATGCAAGCGCCTTGCGGGTCGATGCGTTTGTCTTTGGAGCGGACCGCGATCTTGGCACGCGAACCCGGGTCACGGGACGCAGCCATCACTTCGATCAGGCCTTCGGCGATTTCCGGCACTTCGATACGGAACAGCTCGATCAGCATTTCCGGCGCGGTACGCGACAGGATCAACTGCGGGCCGCGGTTCTCGGTGCGGATTTCCTTGAGCAGCGCACGCAAGCGCACGCCGACACGGAAGGTTTCGCGAGAGATGATGTCTTCGCGGGCCAGCAACGCTTCGGCGTTGTTGCCCAGGTCGACGATCACGTTGTCGCGGGTAACTTTTTTCACGGTGCCGGAGATGATTTCACCCAGGCGTTCGCGATAGGCGTCAACGACTTGAGCGCGCTCGGCTTCGCGAACCTTCTGCACGATGACCTGCTTGGCGGTCTGTGCAGCAATACGGCCGAATTCGATCGACTCGATCTTTTCTTCAACAACATCGCCAACCTGAGCGCCCGGATGCGTTTGCGCAACCTTGCTTGGCCAGGTTTCGATTGCCGGATCATCAAGATCGTCCTCTTCGACCACCGTCCAACGACGGAAAGTCTCATAGGCACCGGTGTGGCGGTTGATTTCCACACGCAGATCTACTTCGTCTTCAAAACGTTTCTTGGTAGCAGTGGCCAGGGCCAGCTCCAACGCTTCAAAAATCACGCTTGCCGGTACACCCTTTTCATTGGATACCGACTCAACAACCAGCAGTACTTCTTTGCTCATCGTACGCCTCGCCTTTCGCAAGCCATTGGATCCGCGGGATCCGCGTCTCAGTCAAAACTGGGAATAATGTTGGCCTTGTCGATCATATCGATCGGCAACAGGAACTCATGGTCTTCTACCTGCACCACGACATCCTGATCTTCTACACTGCGCAGAAGGCCCTGAAAGTTGCGTCGCCCTTCAAAGGGGGAGCGCAGCTTGATCTTCACTTGTTCACCGGCATATTTAGCAAACTGCTCGAGAGTGAACAGTGGGCGTTCCATGCCTGGCGAGGAAACCTCAAGGGTGTATTCAACGGAGATTGGATCTTCAACATCCAGCACACCGCTGATCTGACGGCTGACAATGGCACAATCGTCCACCAGCACGCCGCCCTCTTTATCGATATAAACGCGCAACATTGAGTGGCGACCTTGAGCCGAAAACTCAATACCCCAGCATTCATAGCCTAGGGCCACGACCACCGGGGCCAACAAGGCCTGCAACTCTTCTAGCTTGCTCGACACCTGAACCCCCTCGTGCATGTATGTGCATGCTGTGCAAAATAAAAAAATGGGCGAAACGCCCATCCTTGAAACGCCGTCGAACAGCGGCGTTGAAAGTGTCCAGCTAACAAAAAGCCCCTTAAAAGGGGCTCCGCTAAAACTGGTTGCGGGGGCCGGATTTGAACCGACGACCTTCGGGTTATGAGCCCGACGAGCTACCAGACTGCTCCACCCCGCGACAAAGCTGGGGCGGAAGTATACGACCGATCCCTTGCAGGGTCAATGTAACCTTCCACCTACAAGAAAGCCCGCAACAGCGGGCTCTCCTGATAATTGGTACCGAGAAGGGGACTCGAACCCCTACACCCTATGGGCACAACCACCTCAAGGTTGCGTGTCTACCAATTCCACCACCTCGGCAATACAGCGCTTACAACCCTTCTTACTTCTGCTCTTGAGCTGGAGGTACGTCAGTCGCTGGAGTAGCCGACTTTTGCTCTTGAAGCACCGGGACATCATCAGAAGCCGGTTTTGCTTTTGGAACTTCCAACACTGCTGGGTTTGGCAAACCTACTTGAGTCAGCACATGAGCTTTCTCTTTAGCAAAGTAACCTAACCCTAAGCTGGTTATGAAGAAACCTGCGGCAAGTATAGCAGTAAACTTACTAAGAAAGGTAGAGGAACCTTGGCTTCCGAACACAGTATTTGAAGCACCTGCACCGAAAGACGCACCAGCATCCGCACCTTTACCCTGTTGCAACAAAACCAGAGCAACTACGCTCAGGGCAGCCAACAGATGAAAAACGACTACGACTGTTTCCAGCATTTTTTCAGTTTCCCGCGGCGCGACAGATCGCACCGAACTCATCTGCATTCAGGGAAGCTCCACCAATGAGCCCCCCATCGATATCCGGCATGCCGAACAGTTCGACCGCATTGGCCGCCTTCACGCTGCCGCCGTATAGAAGCCGCACACCTTGTGCGACTTCAGAATTCTCTGCCGCCAACTGCGCGCGGATGGCTGCGTGCACATCCTGCGCCTGTTGCGGTGTAGCAGTCAGCCCGGTGCCAATGGCCCAGACCGGCTCGTAAGCAATAACTGCCTTTGCAAATGCACCTACACCCAGCTCCTCGATGATGCTGCCCAGCTGACGCGAGACAACTTCAAGAGTCTTGCCCGATTCGCGCTGCTCAAGGGTCTCCCCTATGCACAACACCGGAATCAAGCCACAAGCCTGTGCTGCGGCGAATTTGCGGTTGAGTGTCCCATCCCGCTCGCCCATCATCTGGCGACGCTCGGAGTGCCCGACAAGCACATAGGAACAACCCGCATCAACCAGCTGACTCGGCGAAATCTCGCCGGTCAACGCACCTTGCATCGGCTCTACCGCAGAGTTCTGCGCGCCGACCTGAATCGACTTGCCCTTCAAGCCATCAACCACTTGGTTGATATGCAAGCAAGGCGGGAACACCGCGACGTCAACACCGCTAGGCAAGGCCAAGTGACGAAGGCCGTTGATCAGCTCAGCGACACTGGCGCGGGTACCGTGCATCTTCCAGTTACCAGCTACCATAGTGCGACGCATGCTGTACCCCGTCGGTCAAAGTGGGCGCAGATGTTACCCAACCACATCATCACTGGCAAGCCGAATTCAGGCGCAAACTTCAGTTACCAGTTTTGCCAGGTCTTCGGCATGGCCGCGAACCTGTGTTTCGTCCTCGCCTTCGACCATCACACGCACCAGCGGCTCTGTGCCGGACTTGCGCAGCAACACACGCCCGCGCCCCGCCATTGCCTGAGTTACGCGCTCGCAAGCCTCTTTGACAGCAGGGTGTTCGATGGGGTTTTCGCCACCGGCAAAACGCACATTGAGCAGCACTTGCGGGCACTTGCGCAGGGCTTGGCGCGCCTGGGCCAGGCTCTCTTCGCGGCGACGCAGGGCCAACAGCACCTGTAGCGCGGCGATGATCGCGTCACCCGTGGTGGTGTGCTGGAAGCAAACCACGTGCCCGGAGTTCTCGCCGCCGACCAACCAGTTACGCTCCAGCAGCTCGGCGATCACGTAGCGGTCACCGACATTGGCGCGAATAAAGGGAATCCCCAGTTCTGCCAACGCCAATTCCAGCCCGAGATTACTCATCAGGGTGCCGACCACGCCGCCTTGCAGCTTGTTACGCTCATGCAGGTCACGGGCAATGATGAACAACAGGTCATCACCATCCACGATCGTGCCAGTGTGATCCACCATCAGCACGCGGTCGCCATCGCCATCAAAAGCGATGCCCAGGTCCGCATGCTCAGCCAGCACTGCAGCCTGCAGCTGCTCCATGTGGGTGGAACCGCAGTTGTCGTTGATGTTCAAGCCGTTGGGCTGAGCCGACAGCACGGTAACCTGTGCGCCCAGTTCCTTGAAGACGCTCGGCGCCACCTTGTAGGTCGCCCCATGGGCGCAATCGACAACAATCTTCAAGCCTGCAAAATTGGTGCTGCTCGGGACGCTGCTTTTACAGAATTCGATATAGCGGCCTGACGCGTCGTTAATGCGCGACACCTTGCCCAGCTTGCTGGACTCGACCACCGTCATCGGCGCATCCAGCAGCTCTTCGATCATCAACTCGATCTCGTCAGGCAGCTTGGTGCCCTGCCCCGAAAAAAACTTGATGCCATTGTCATCATGAGGATTGTGGGAGGCGCTGATCACAATACCGGCTTCAGCGTGGAAGGTACGCGTCAGGTAAGCGATTGCCGGCGTGGGCATAGGCCCCAACAGCATCACATCGGCCCCGGCGGCGGACAATCCGGCCTCCAGCGCAGACTCAAACATGTAACCCGAAATACGGGTGTCCTTGCCTACCAGGATGCGACAGGCGCCCATGCTGCGGAACGCCATGCCTGCCGCCCAACCCAGCTTGAGCATGAAATCAGGGGTGATCGGGAATTCGCCGACCCGACCACGAATGCCGTCGGTGCCAAAATATTTTTTAGTCATAAGTGCTCCATCATTCTTATTCGGCTGATTCTACAGCAGCGAGCATGCGCACCACATCGACCGTTTCGGCGACATCATGCACACGCAAAATACGTGCGCCCTTGGTTACAGCAAGCGCCGCAAGCGCCAGGCCGCCATACAGGCGTTCGCCGACCGGGCGATTCAAGGCGAGCCCTATCATGCTCTTGCGCGAAACGCCGACCAACAGCGGGCGACCAAGGGCGTGCAAGGCTTCCATGTGTTTGAACAGACTTAGATTGTGCTGCAGGGTCTTGGCAAAGCCAAACCCCGGATCGAGGATGATCTGCTCAGGCGCGATACCCACAGCGACACATTGGGCGACCCTATCAGCAAGAAACCCACTGACCTCACCGACCAGATCGTCGTAATGCGGATTGTCTTGCATGTTGCCGGGCTCACCCAGCATATGCATCAGGCAGACAGGCAAGCCGGTTGCAGCGGCCGCATCAAGGGCGCCGTCGCGCTGAAGCGAACGCACATCGTTGATCAACCCCGCTCCGAGCCGCGCGGTTTCGCGCATCACTGCTGGGGTGGAGGTGTCTACCGAGATGATGACATCCAGCTCACGGGCAATGCGCTCAACCACGGGCGCCACCCGCTCCAGCTCCTCCAAAGGAGAAACAACGCGGGCGCCGGGGCGAGTCGACTCCCCTCCCACATCAATCAGCGTCGCACCGGCAGCCACCATCGCCTCGGCGTGGCGCAACGCGGCATCCAGCTGACTGAAGCGGCCACCATCGGAAAAGGAGTCAGGGGTTACATTGAGGATGCCCATGACATGCGTCCGGGCCAAATCAAGAACCCGGTTGCCGCAAGGCAACCGGGTAGAGGACAAAGCAGAAGTCATTTCAAACCTTAGTGATCAGCTGCCGGGCCGCCGATAGGCGTCTCAGGGCGCTCATTCTGCACCACAGGCGGAGTGCCCGAAGTACCCGAACCACCTTCCCAGTCGCGCGGCTCACGCGGCGTGCGGCCCGACATGATGTCGTCGATCTGGTCGGCATCGATGGTTTCGTACTTCATCAACGCATCAGCCATGGCGTCCAGCTTGTCACGGTTGTCAGTGAGGATCTGCTTGGCCGTGCCGTAGCACTGGTCAATGATGCTGCGAACCTCGGAGTCGATCAGCTTGGCTGTCTCACCCGAGAAGCTGGCGCTTTGCCCACCGCCGCCACGGCCCAGGAACACTTCGCCTTCTTCTTCGGCGTACATCAATGGGCCGAGTTTTTCCGACAAGCCCCACTTGGTCACCATGTTTCGCGCAATCTGGCTGGCACGCATGATGTCGTTGGAGGCGCCAGTGGTCACACCGTCGAAGCCAAGGGTCATTTCTTCAGCAATACGGCCACCATACAGCGAGCAGATCTGGCTGATCAGCGCACGCTTGGAGAGGCTGTAGCGATCTTCTTCCGGCAGGAACATGGTCACACCCAGTGCCCGACCACGAGGAATGATCGACACTTTGTAGACGGGGTCATGCTCAGGCACAACGCGACCTACAATGGCGTGACCTGCCTCGTGATAAGCGGTGTTCTGCTTCTCTTTCTCGGACATGACCATGGATTTGCGCTCGGCGCCCATCATGATCTTGTCTTTCGCCAATTCGAACTCTTTCATCTCAACGATGCGCTTGCCAGTACGGGCAGCGAACAGCGAAGCCTCGTTCACCAGGTTCGCCAGATCAGCACCGGAGAAACCGGGAGTACCACGGGCGATCACAGCCGGAGCCACGTCGTCACCCATTGGCACCTTGCGCATGTGTACTTTCAGGATCTGCTCACGACCACGAATGTCCGGCAGGCCGACCACAACCTGACGGTCGAAACGGCCCGGACGCAGCAACGCAGGGTCGAGAACGTCGGGACGGTTGGTTGCGGCGATGACGATAATGCCGTCATTCATCTCGAAACCATCCATCTCTACCAGCAACTGGTTGAGGGTCTGCTCACGCTCATCGTGACCCCCCCCCATGCCCGCGCCACGATGGCGACCAACGGCATCGATTTCGTCGATGAAGATGATGCATGGCGCGTGCTTCTTGGCCTGCTCGAACATATCGCGAACACGGCTGGCGCCGACGCCGACAAACATCTCGACGAAGTCAGAACCGGAAATCGTGAAGAAAGGCACCTTGGCTTCGCCGGCAATCGCCTTGGCCAGCAAGGTTTTACCGGTACCCGGAGGCCCCACCATCAGCACACCGCGAGGAATACGGCCACCCAGGCGCTGGAACTTGCCCGGATCACGCAGGAACTCGACCAACTCACCGACTTCTTCCTTGGCTTCGTCGCAACCTGCGACGTCAGCCAGGGTGGTCTTCACCTGGTCTTCGGAGAGCAGGCGCGCCTTGCTTTTGCCGAAGCTCATCGGCCCGCCCTTGCCTCCCGCACCGCCTTGCATCTGGCGCATGAAGAACATGAACACGGCGATAATCACCAGGATCGGGAAGCTGGCCACCAGGAGCTGGGTCCAGATGCTTTGCTGTTCAGGCTGCTTGCCTTCCACAACGACCTTGTTATCCACCAGGTCACCGATGAGACCGTTGTCCTGAATGGCAGGACGAATGGTCTTGAAGCTGTCGCCATCGTTGCGCTTACCGGTAATCACGTAGCCATCAACCGCTACGCGCTCGACCTTGCCATCCTTAACTTGCTGGATGAAGTCGGAATAGTTGAGGGTCTGCGGCTCGTTAGGGCTGGAGAAGTTGTTCATCACCGTCACCAGGACAGCTGCGATGATCAACCACAGGATCAGATTCTTTGCCATATCGTTCAATTAACTACCCTCTGAAGCAAGCTCCGCTACTGGCGCGCGCTTCGCATGATATTCACCGGCCTAACTTACTACATTACCTACAACTCTGGCAGGCGCCGTCTGTAACCCTTTGTGAAACTTTGACTACGCAATATTCGTAAAGCTTCGTGACGAAAGCGATATAAAAAAACCTATCGCCCTCCTCGAATTTCTCAAAAACGCTCTTCGCTCGCAGCGCCTTCGACACCGCGGAAGCCACGGCACAGAAGATACTGCTCCCTGGACCGGTCACGGGATGAGTCCGGCTTGCGTGTCTGTACCTTGTCGAACAACTTGCGAATGTTCTTGTGGTACTCGTCGAAACCTTCGCCCTGGAAGACCTTCACCAGGAAATCGCCACCCGGACGCAACACCCGACCTGCCAGATCCAGCGCCAGTTCACACAGGAACATGGCACGCGGCATATCAACAGCCGGTAATCCACTCATATTGGGGGCCATGTCGGAAATCACAAGGTCTACCTGCGAATTTCCCACAGCCTCCAGGATCTCGGCCAATACTTTGTCCTCGGTAAAATCGCCGTGAACAAAGGTCACGTCCGGGATGCTGTCCATCTCGAGGATGTCGGAAGCGATCAATCGGCCTTGCCCACCAATCAGACGACTGGTCACCTGGGACCAGCCACCGGGGGCCGCGCCGAGATCGATAACGCTCATGCCTGGACGGATCAATTTGTCCTTGTCCTGGATCTCCAGCAGCTTGTAGCTGGCCCGGGAACGGTAGCCGTCCTTTTGCGCCTTTTTGACGTAAGGATCATTGAAATGTTCTTGTAGCCACTTAAGGCTGGTTTTGGAACGGGCCACGGGCCACCTCGAAAAATAAAACGGGTCGTGATTAACTGGGCGGTCCCGGACTCGCTCGGGTAAACTGGCCGCCGCTTTTTACAAGATCAGACGCAGGGGTCAGATTATGCCGCTCACTCAAGAGCAGAAGAAACAGTACAAATCCATTGGCCACCATCTGAAACCAGTTCTGATTGTGGCAGACAACGGTTTGACTGAGGGTGTGCTAGCCGAATTCGAGCGCGCACTGAACGATCACGAACTGATCAAGATCAAGGTCAACATCCTTGATCGCGAAGCGCGCCTGGCCGCCGTTGCAGAACTGTGCAAGGTCGGCAAAGCGGACCTGGTTCAGGTCATCGGCAAGATGGCGCTGCTGTATCGCAAGAACTTCAGCGTCAACAAGCAACTGTCGAACGTTCATCGCTTCAAATGATGAAAAGGGTCAAGGGCGTGCTTCGCGCGCCCCGCCACTCCATCCCGGCGCAGGCTGCATAACCAGCACCAGGCCAGAGAACCCTAGCACAAGATAGCTGAATAACTGCCAGCGCAACGCTTGCGGCAGCCACACATGCACCACGCAAAACATCGCGCATGCATACAGCGCCATCAACAGCAGTTGCCCGCGAATATCCCGCCACAAACTCGTCAGGCCTTCAGCCTTGACCAGCACCAACACCTGAAGCAGCACGCACGTCGCCGCAAAACCCACCAGCAGCGCACTCAGCAATCCGTCGATCTCATCGATCAGCAGCGGCGCCAGGCCAATCAGGCCCAACGCCGGCAATACACCAATATGTAACAGCCATAGGCCGCCCACCCAAAGCATCTGAGCGAGCTGCCAAAGCATGGCGCCCGCACGCAGCGGGCGCCGTCTTTCAGATGTGACGAACTTCGACAATCTCGTACTCGATCACGCCACCCGGCGTCTTGACGGCCACCACATCACCCTCTTCCTTGGCAATCAAGGCGCGGGCCAGCGGCGAACCAACAGAGATCTTGCCGAGTTTGAAGTCAGCTTCATCTTCACCCACGATGTGATAGACAACGCGCTCATCAGTCTCGACGTTGGCGATCTCAACAGTGGTGCCGAAAATCACTTTACCGGTATGAGGGATGGAGGTGACATCAATGATGACCTGATTCTGAATCCGGCCTTCGATGTCACGAATCCGCGCCTCGACCATCCCCTGCTGCTCGCGAGCAGCGTGATATTCAGCGTTTTCCTTCAAGTCACCCAGCTCGCGGGCCGTACCGATGTCCTGACTCAGCTTCGGACGTACGACCTTGGTCAGATGGGCGTGTTCCTCTTCCAGGGCCTTGGCGCCCTGGACGGTCATTGGGTATTTGATCATGCCTTCAATCCTGCGTGTAGATCCTGCAAGCGACGCACGGTCTTTTCCGGACCGAACTTGAGCGCTTCACAGATAGCTTCGCCAGCAGCAATGGTAGTGGTGCAGTAAATCTTGTGCTGCAAGGCATTACGACGAATGGAATAGGAGTCCGCGATCGACTGACGACCTTCGGTGGTGTTGATGATCAGGGTGACTTCGTCATTCTTGATCATGTCGACCACATGCGGACGGCCTTCCGTCACCTTGTTTACGCGACGTACTTTCAGGCCGGCAGCTTCGATCAGCTTGGCGGTCCCGGCGGTAGCCACGACTTCAAAGCCCAAGTTGATCAGATCGCGGGCAACCCCTGCAACCAGTGGCTTGTCGTCATCACGCACGCTGATAAACGCAGTACCACCGGTCGGCAGCACTTCGCTGGCACCCATCTGGGCCTTGGCAAACGCTTCACCGAAGGTATCACCCACGCCCATCACTTCACCGGTGGACTTCATCTCTGGGCCCAGGATCGGGTCCACGCCAGGGAATTTGGCGAACGGGAACACCGCCTCTTTCACACTGTAGAAGTTCGGAATGATTTCCTTGGTAAAGCCGATTTCCTTCAGGGTCTTACCAGCCATCACACGTGCAGCGATCATGGCCAGGGACACACCGATGCACTTGGACACGAACGGTACGGTACGCGAAGCACGCGGGTTGACTTCAATGACGTAGATGTCTTCGCCTTGCAGCGCCAACTGTACGTTCATCAGGCCGACAACGCCCAGCTCGAGGGCCATCTTCTTGACCTGCTCGCGCATCTCGTCCTGGATGTGCGCCGGCAGCGAGTACGGCGGCAGCGAGCATGCGGAGTCACCGGAGTGAACACCGGCTTGTTCGATGTGCTGCATGATGGCGCCGATCACTACGTCAGTACCGTCGCACACCGCGTCCACGTCCATTTCGATGGCGCAGTTGAGGAAGTGATCCAGCAGCACCGGGCTGTCGTTGGAGACTTTCACCGCATCACGCAGGTAGCGCTTGAGTTCTTCTTCTTCGTAGACGATTTCCATCGCCCGGCCGCCCAGTACGTAGGACGGACGCACCACCAGCGGGTAGCCGATCTTGCTGGCCGCACGAATGGCTTCGTCTTCGCTGCGCACGGTGGCGTTCGGCGGCTGACGCAGGTTCAGGCGCTCAACCATTTGCTGGAAACGCTCACGGTCTTCGGCACGGTCGATAGCATCCGGGCTGGTGCCGATGATCGGCACGCCAGCGGCTTCGAGGGCGCGCGCCAATTTCAGCGGGGTCTGGCCGCCGTACTGGACGATCACGCCTTTAGGCTTCTCGACGCGGCAGATTTCCAAGACGTCTTCCAGGGTTACCGGCTCGAAGTACAGGCGGTCTGAAGTGTCGTAGTCAGTGGAAACCGTTTCCGGGTTGCAGTTGACCATGATGGTCTCGTACCCGTCTTCGCGCAGGGCGAGGGCGGCGTGTACGCAGCAATAGTCGAACTCGATGCCCTGGCCGATACGGTTCGGACCGCCACCCAGGATGATGATCTTGTCGCGGCCCGTCGGCGCGGCTTCGCACTCTTCTTCATAAGTTGAGTACATGTAGGCCGTGTCGGTGGCGAATTCTGCGGCGCAGGTGTCAACGCGCTTGTAGACCGGGAAGATATCCAGCTTGTGGCGATGAGTGCGCAGGTTCTTCTCGGTCACACCCAGCAGCTTGGCCAGACGCTGGTCGGAGAAACCTTTGCGCTTGAGGCGGAACATCAAGTCGCGATCGATAGACGACAGACCCAGCGTCTTGACCTTCTCTTCTTCTTTGATCAGATCTTCGATCTGCACCAGGAACCACGGGTCGATCATGTTCATGCCGAAGATATCTTCGACGCTCAGGCCGGCACGGAAGGCGTCAGCCACGTACCAGATACGCTCGGCGCCCGGCACGGTCAGCTCGCGCTTGAGGATGCTCATGCTTTCCGGGTTGCTCAGGTCGAGCTTCTCGTCCAGGCCGCAAACACCCACTTCCAGACCGCGCAGCGCTTTCTGCAGGGATTCCTGGAAAGTACGGCCGATTGCCATGACTTCACCGACCGACTTCATCTGGGTGGTCAGGCGCGCATCAGCCTTGGCGAATTTCTCGAAGGCAAAGCGCGGCAGCTTGGTCACGACGTAGTCGATAGACGGCTCGAAAGACGCCGGCATAGCGCCGCCGGTGATTTCGTTTTGCAGCTCGTCCAGGGTGTAGCCGATAGCCAGCTTGGCAGCGATACGCGCAATCGGGAAGCCAGTCGCTTTCGAGGCCAGCGCCGAAGAACGCGATACACGTGGGTTCATCTCGATCACGACCATGCGGCCGGTGTCCGGGCAGATGCCGAACTGGACGTTGGAGCCGCCGGTTTCAACGCCGATCTCGCGCAGTACCGCCAGGGAGGCGTTACGCAGGATCTGGTATTCCTTGTCGGTCAGGGTCTGTGCTGGCGCCACGGTGATCGAGTCACCGGTGTGCACGCCCATCGGGTCGAAGTTTTCGATGGAGCAGACGATGATGCAGTTGTCCTTCTTATCGCGGACAACCTCCATCTCATATTCTTTCCAGCCGATCAGGGATTCGTCGATCAGCAGCTCTTTGGTCGGCGACAGGTCCAGGCCGCGAGCGCAGATTTCTTCGAACTCTTCACGGTTGTAGGCAATACCGCCACCGGTGCCGCCCATGGTGAAGGACGGGCGGATGATGCACGGGAAGCCCAGGGTCTCGAGGACCGCGTTGGCCTCTTCCATGCTGTGGGCGATACCAGAACGTGGGCACGCCAGGCCGATAGACTTCATGGCCTTGTCGAAACGCGAACGGTCTTCAGCCTTGTCGATGGTGTCGGCATTGGCACCGATCATCTCTACGCCGAACTTTTCCAGGACGCCTTCGCGCTCCAGGTCCAGGGCGCAGTTCAGAGCGGTCTGGCCGCCCATGGTTGGCAGCAGCGCGTCCGGGCGCTCTTTCTCGATGATCTTGGCAACCGTCTGCCACTTGATCGGCTCGATGTAGGTGGCGTCGGCCATGGCCGGGTCGGTCATGATGGTGGCCGGGTTGGAGTTCACCAGGATGACGCGATAGCCCTCCTCGCGCAGGGCTTTACAGGCCTGGGCGCCGGAGTAGTCGAATTCGCAGGCCTGGCCGATCACGATCGGGCCAGCGCCGAGAATCAGGATGCTTTTTATGTCTGTACGTTTTGGCATGGGTTTGTCACTCAAATCCGCAGGTCAGTCGGCAAGCCGTCTTGAACAATCTTTGAAGAGCCTGCGGGGGCCACCGCAATCCGGGGCCGCCCGCAGGCCACTCAGTCAGCGTCGCTTGGCCATCTCATTGATGAAACGGTCGAACAGCGGCGCTACGTCGTTCGGGCCCGGGCTGGCTTCAGGGTGGCCCTGGAAGCTGAACGCGCTCTTGTCGGTGCGCTCGATGCCTTGCAGGGAACCGTCGAACAGCGACTTGTGAATGGCGCGCACGTTGCTCGGCAGGGAGGCTTCATCCACCGCAAAACCGTGGTTCTGGCTGGTGATCATCACAACGCCGGTGTCCAGGTCTTGTACCGGGTGGTTGGCACCGTGGTGGCCGTGGCCCATTTTCAGGGTCTTGGCGCCGGAGGCCAAAGCCAGCAACTGGTGGCCAAGGCAGATGCCGAACACCGGAATCTCGGTCTCCAGCACATCCTTGATGGCCTGGATAGCGTAGTCGCATGGCTCAGGGTCACCCGGGCCGTTGGACAGGAACACGCCGTCCGGCTGCATCGCGAGCACATCGCTGGCAGGCGTTTGCGCGGGTACCACGGTCACGCGGCAGCCACGCTCGACCAACATGCGCAGGATGTTGTACTTGACGCCGTAGTCATAAGCCACCACGTGGTAAGGCAGATCGGCAGCCTCGATAGTCGCGTGGCTGTCGGTCTTCAGATCCCACACAGTGGAACGCCACTCGTACTTCTCTTTGACGCTGACGACTTTCGCCAGGTCCATGCCCTTCAGGCCAGGGAAACCTTGCGCCGCGGCAATCGCCGCCTCTTCGGAGATATTGTCACCGACCATGATGCAGCCGTTCTGCGAGCCTTTTTCACGCAGGATGCGCGTGAGGCGGCGCGTATCGATACCGGCGATCGCCACAACGTTGTTGGCTTTCAGGTAATCGGACAGCGACATCGTGTTACGCCAGTTGCTCGCAACCAGTGGCAGGTCACGAATCACCAGGCCCGCCGACCAGACACGATCAGACTCGACATCTTCCGGCGTGGTGCCGGTGTTGCCGATGTGCGGATAGGTCAGGGTAACGATCTGTTGGGCGTAGGAAGGATCGGTAAGGATTTCCTGATAGCCGGTCATGGCGGTGTTAAACACCACCTCTCCAACGGTTTGACCGTCGGCTCCAATGGCTTCGCCGCGAAAAATGCTGCCATCAGCAAGGGCGAGTATGGCTGGCTTAGTCAAGAAGACCTCCCGTAAATAAAGCCTGAAAGGGCGATCGCAGGTTGTAAAAAAGCGGAGTGACGTATGGACACGTCACCCCGCTTCTTCACTGAATTATTCTGCGCGCTTTTAGTGGACACACTAAAGCTGTAGCTTACAGAAAAAGGCTTTTTTGGTCCACCGCTAATGAGCCTTAAAGGCAGGGGAATGCGACAGGACGTCGCCTAGCGGGTAAAAACAGGGCCACAGGATAATCCTGAGGCCCCGTTTTAGCTACTGCTTAGTGCAGGTCCAGCACGTCACGCATGTCGTACAGGCCCGGCTCACGCCCTTCCAACCAGAGTGCAGCACGCACTGCGCCCTTGGCGAAGGTCATGCGGCTGGAGGCTTTGTGGGTGATTTCCAGGCGCTCACCTTCGGTGGCAAACAGCACCGTGTGATCACCGACCACATCACCACCGCGCACGGTCGCGAAACCAATGGTGTCACGCGCACGCGCACCGGTATGGCCCTCACGCCCGTACACCGCCACTTTCGACAGATCGCGACCCAGCGCATCGGCAATGGCTTCACCCATGCGCAAGGCCGTGCCCGAAGGCGCGTCGATCTTGTGGCGATGATGGGTCTCGATAATCTCGATATCCGCTTCATCCCCCAGCACACGCGCCGCCAGGTCCAGCAACTTCAGCGACAGGTTCACACCCACGCTGAAATTGGCCGCGAAGACGATCGGAATATCCTTGCCCGCCTCCACCAGCAACTGTTTCTGCTCGGCACTCAAACCGGTCGTGCCGATCACCATGGCCTTGCCTGCCTTGCGGCAGAAGGCCAGATTTTTCAGCATCACTTCCGGCAGGGTGAAGTCGATCAGCACGTCGAATTCGTCAGCCACCTGCTCGAGGTTGCCAGACAACGAAACACCGATGCGACCCAATGAGGCCAACTCACCTGCGTCCGCGCCGATCAACGTACTGCCTGGGCGAACAATCGCCGCCGTCAGCCCGGAGGCCGGCGAGCGTTGCTGCACCGCCTCGACCAGCGTCTTGCCCATGCGCCCGGCAGCGCCCATTACGGCTATACGTCGCATATTCAGATCCTTACAGG